>NZ_JALBGZ010000091.1:0-13422 GCF_023006515.1 Bradyrhizobium sp. PRIMUS42 | reverse complement strand
AAGCTGCGGCCGAAGATCGCGGCGCAGGCATAGCAGATGGTGGCGGCGACGATCGCGGCCTCGGCGACGAGGCCGCCGCCGACGTCATGGAAGGCATCGACGCCGACGATCAGCAGGATGCCGGCCATGCCGGCGACGACGCCGAACAGCTTTCGAGGTGTCGTCGCTTCGTGACGGGTCACGATTGCAGTGAGCAGGAAGGTGAAGATCGGTCCGGCCGAGTTGAGGATGGTGGCCAGCGCGGCATCGACGTGGCGCTCGCCCCAGGCGATCAGCGTCCAGGGGATCACGCTGTTGAGTACGGCCTGGAACGCGAACCGCCGCCAGGTCGCGGCATCCGTCGGCATTTGGACGCCGCGTGCCCACATGACGGCCAGCAGCAACAGGCCCGCGATCGTGGTGCGCGCCGCGATCAGCGTGATCGGCGGGATGGTGGCAACGCCGAGCTTGATGAAGGTGTAGGAACCACCCCAGAGCGTTGCGAGCGCGACCAGGAGCGCCAGCTCGACGGCGATGTTGGTGTCCTGCCGGTTGTCCACTCTGTGCGTCCCATCCATTCGCGATGGACGGAACCTAGCGCGACCGCAGTCCTTAATACTTCGTCGGGTGTCGAAGTGTCTTAGCCTAGTGCCCCCACCTCGAACACCTCGCCGTCATAGCCGGCCTCGCGGGGGATACGGAGCTGGCGGCCGGTTTCGGTCTTGGTCATCACCGGCATCACCGTGACGATCGACAAGCCCCTGGCATGCTCCATCGCGGCCTGCACCGTTGGCTGCTTCGCCAGCCGGATCAGATTGCGCGTGGTCGGGAACGGCAGCTTGAAGCGACCGCTCTCGCCGCCCTCCACCGCCTCGCGCGGCGAGACCCAAATTGAATCGGTGGACTCCCGCCCATCATGGGCGCCGAGCTGATCGGGCGGCGCTGCGGCAAGGAAGAACCAGGTGTCGAAGCGTTTTGGCATGCCCTCGGGCGTGATCCAGTGCGCGTAAGGCACCAGCGAATCGAGCGCGAGCTGCAGATTGTTGTCGGCCAGGATGCTCAGGAAGCTGACCTTGTGCTCGTTGAGCGCGACGCGGTGCCGATCTGCGAGTTCGCCGGCACGCTTGGCATCGACAGGCGCACCAGTCTCCCTCGAGCTCGCCAGCAGGATGCCGCTTTCCTCGAAGGTCTCACGGATCGCGGCGATGCGGAAGCCGCGGTCCGCTTCGCTCAAGCCCTCGCCGCACGAATACAGATCGGTGCGGGCGACGATCTCCTTGTCACCGGCATCGACGCTGCCGCCGGGAAACACCAGCGCGCCCGAGCTGAACTCGATCTGATGATGGCGAACCATCATGAAGACTTCAATCTCCTGAGCGCCGTCGCGGAGCAGGAGAATGGTCGAGGCCGGGCGTGATGCTGATGTCTCGGCCATGCGACTAACCCGCGGCGCTTGATTGCGGGCCGAGATTGGCGCGCTTGTCGACACGGGCGACGCGTGACAGCAGGTACTCGACCTCCGCCTTCGCCATCGCCGTGATGGTCGCGCCGGGCTTGCGCTGGGCGCTGGAGGCGATGATGCCGCGCTTCTGCAGCACGTATTTGCGGATGGTCAGGCCGACACCGGGCTGCTGCTCGTAGCGGATCAGCGGCAGGTGCGCGTCGAACAGGTCATGCGCGGCATCGCGCTTGCCGGCCTTGGAGAGATTCACGACGTCGATCAGAAGCTCCGGGAAGGCGTAGCCGGTCATGGCGCCGTCGGCACCGCGCTCCATCTCGAAGTCCAGGAACGTGCCGCCATTGCCGCAGAGAATCGAGAGCGGACGGAGCGAACCGTCCTTCTGGAAGCCGCGCAGTGTCGTGATCTTCTCCAGCCCCGGCCAGTCCTCGTGCTTGAGCATCACGCAATTCGGATTGTCCATGACGATCTTGCGGATCACGGCGGGCGTGAACACCACCGAGAGCGTCAGCGGGTAGTCCTGGAGCACCCAGGGCACATCAGGCCCGATCGCTTCCGCCGCCTGCTTGAAATAGCCAATGATCTGGTCATCAGTGCGAAGCGACGGCGGCGGCGCGATCATGACGCCGGCCGCACCCGCATCCATCGAGGCCTTCGCCAGCGAGCGCATGGTGGCAAAGCCCGGCGCGGAGACGCCGACGATCACCTGCATTTTCTTCGCGCGCTTGACGAAGCGCACCGCGACCTGCTCGGCTTCAGTGGCGTCGAGCTTGGGCGCTTCGCCGAGGATGCCGAGCACCGTGACGCCGTCGCAGCCGACCTCCTCGTAGAAATCGGTCAGGCGGTCGATCGAGCGCTCGTCGATCCGGCCGTCGTCGTGGAACGGTGTCGGCGCGATTGCGAAAGTGCCCTTGGCGTCGGCGGTGAGTTTCATCAGTCTCGTCTCTCTCTATCATTCCGGGGCGGCTCGCAGAGCCGAACTCTGGTGCGCAATTGCGCACCTGAGAATCTCGAGGTTCCGGGTTCGATGCTTCGCATCGCCCCGGAACGACAAACCAGCCTAAAACCTCCGCGCCCCCATCTTGATCTGCTCCTCGGAGAAGAAAATCTCCTTGGCATGATCGGCGATGTCCTGGGCCTTCCAGCCCGTGTGCGGCGGTTTCCAGCCTTCCATTTCCATCATCCGCATCTCGCGCACGCCGCGGGGCCCGGACACGCCCAGCACCTTGCCGGTCTGGTCGCCCGACAAATCGCTGACCATGTATAGCACGGCCGGCGCGATGCCGTCCGGCCCCAGCGCGGCGCCCGGGTTCTCCTTATAGCGGGGCAGGTCTGCGGTCATGCGGGTCAGGGCGCCCGGCGCCAGCGTCCAGATCCGGATGTTGTACTTGCGGCCCTCGATCGCCAGCACGTTGGACAGGCCCCAGATGCCGCCCTTGGCAGCTCCATAATTGGTCTGGCCGAAATTGCCGATCAGGCCTGAGGTCGAGGAGGTGTTGACGATGACGCCGCCGCCGTTTTCCCGCATCCAGCGAAACACCGGCAGGGTGCAACAAAAGGTGCCTTTCAGATGCACCTTGATCACCTTGTCCCAGTCCGATTCGGTGGCTTTTGCGAAGGTCTGGTCGCGCAGGATGCCGGCATTGTTGACCAGGATGTCGGCGCGGCCGAAGTGCTTGATGGCGTCGTCGAACACCGACTGGCCGCCCTCCATGGTGGAGATGTCGGCGCCGTTGGCGACCGCCTTGCCGCCCTCGGCCGTGATCGCGTCCACCACAAGCTGCGCCACGGACTTGTCGGCGCCGGAGCCGTCGCGGGGCCCGCCGAGGTCGTTGACCACGACGGAGGCCCCTTCCCGCGCGAACAGCTTTGCGTAGGCCTCACCGAGGCCCCCGCCCGCGCCGGTGATCAGCGCAACCTTGCCGTCGAGTAGTCCCATGGTGGCCTCTCCCTGTTTGTTTTTATCGTGGCCCGGACGCGATGCAGCGTGAAACGCTGCGGCGCAGAGCCGAGACCCAGTTCTTTCTTGGTGGCCTCTCTGGGCCGGCTCTGCAGCGCACCGCTTAGGGAGCGCTGCGCTGCGTCCGGGGCACGAGACCGGCCTAACCCAACACCGTCTTGCCGTTCTTGATCACCACGACGCCGCGCGCCTTCACCTTGGCTTCGAACGAGATCACGTTGCCGTCCTTCCAGAGGTCCATGGTCACGGTCTCGCCGGGATAGACCGGCGAGGAGAACCGCGCGACATGCTGGCGGAACGCGGAAGCGTCGTAGTCGGCATAGGTCTGGAGCACGCCGCGGCAGGTGATGCCATAGGTGCACATGCCGTGCAGGATCGGGCGCGGGAAGCCGGCCTTCTTGGCGAACTCGGGGTCCGAGTGCAGCGGATTGCGGTCGCCGCAGAGGCGGTAGACCAGCGCCTGGTCGGGGCGCGTGGTGATGTCGATGGTCTTGTCTGGGCTACGCGAGGGGATCTTGTGCGGATCGGGCTGGGTCAGGTTCGGCCCGCCAAAGCCGCCGTCGCCGCGGGCAAAGCGCGAGGCGACCAGCGTTGCCAGCTTCTCGCCCTTCTCGTTCTTCAGCACGGTCTGGTGCACGATGACGGCGCCCTTGTCCTTGCCCTTGTCGTAGACCTCGAGCACGGAAGAATCGGCGGTGATGTTGGCAGCCACCGGCAGCGGCTGGTGGAAGGTGATGTCGCGCTCGCCGTCGACCACCATCACGCGATTTAGGTTCATCTCGCCCGGACCGGAGCCCCACGCTGCAACGGACGCGAAGGTCGGCACCACCTTGAGCGGACGCGGCGTGAATGTGCCCTCGTTGACGAACGCGAGCTCGTTCTCGTCCATGGGATCGGCGCCAAGGCCGATGCCGTAGGCGTAGAGCATCACCTCGCGGTCGGTGTAGGCGTATTTCTGGCCGAGGTTTTTGAGGGATTTCAGTTCTTCGTATCTGGCGGACATGTTTCTGGTTTCCTCCCGGCGTTCTTTCAGCGGGCGGCGGCGCCTATTAATGCGCCCTCTCCCCTTGTGGGAGAGGGCCAGATGCTGCCCGCAACAAACTCATTTGGGTGAGGGGTTGCTTCCACGACGAGAGCTTTCCCCGCGGAGCGATACCCCTCATCCGGCGCTTCGCGCCACCTTCCCCCACATCCGCCTTCGCCAAGGCTTCGGCGGACATGAGGGGAGAAGATACTTAAGCCACCGTGAAGAACGGCAGCGGCGCGCCATCCGTGGGCTTGAACACCACCTTCACCTTCTGGCCGATCTTCAGCTTCTCGAGATCGCAGTCGACGAAGTTGGTCTGCACCGACGGGCCTTCCTTCAGCGTGACGTAGCCGATGGCGTAAGGGCCGGTCGGCGATTTCCGCATCAGGCTCCAGGTGTAGATCGTGCCCTCGCCCGAGGCTTCCTCCCACACCGTCTTGTCGGAGTAGCAGAACGGGCAGATCGAGCGCGGGAAGTAATGCGCTTCGCCGCAGGCGGTGCAGCGCTTGATCATGAACTTGCCCTGCTTGGCGGCGTCCCAGAACGCCGCGGTCTCGGGGTTCGTCACCGGCGCCGGATATTTCTTTGCATCTACCATCACACGCGCTCCAGAATGGCGGTCGAGGCGGCGTGGCGAACACCCAGAAGGCCGCCGGTGCCGTGGGCGATGGCGAGATCGCAATTCCTAACCTGCACCTTCGGATGCGCCTCGCCGCGCAGCTGCCTGACGGCCTCGATGATCTTGGTCATGCCGCCGCGGTTGACGGGGTGGTTGCTGCAGAGACCACCGCCATCGGTGTTGAACGGCAGCTTGCCGACGCCCGAGATCAGATTGCCGTCGGCGACGAACTTGCCGCCCTCACCCTTCTTGCAGAAGCCGAGGTCTTCGAGCTGCATCAGCACGGTGATGGTGAAGCTGTCGTAGATCGAGGCGTATTTGATGTCCTTCGGCGTGATGCCGGCTTCCTCGAACGCGCGGGGGCCGGACCAGATGCCGGCAGAGTAAGTGAGATCGAGATCCTTGCCGCCGCGCGGGCCCTTCATGGCTTCGCCATGGCCGATCAGCTTGACCAGCGGCTTCTTCAGGCTCCTGGCGATCTCCGGCGTGGTCACGATCAGCGCGCCGCCGCCGTCGGAGACGACGCAGCAATCCATGCGATGCAAGGGATCGGAGATCATCGGCGAGTTCAAGACGTCCTCGACGGTGACGACGTCCTTGAGCATCGCATGCGGATTGTATTGCGCGTGATGCGAGGCCGCGACCTTGATCCAGGCAAGCTGCTCGCTGGTGGTGCCGTAGTCGTGCATGTGGCGCATGGCACACATGCCATAGGCATTGTGGGTGGTCGCACCATAAGCGGACTCGAAATCGGCTTCCGCACCGGCCGCGCGCGGCGGCATCACGCCGGTGCGCGGCTTGCCGGCGAGCGTGATCAGCGCGATCGAGCACTTGCCCGCGGCGATGGCTTCCGCGGCATGGCCGAGATGAATGATGTAGGAACAGCCGCCGGTCTCCGTGGAATCGACGTGACGGAGCTTCTTGGTGTTGAGGCCGAGATAGTCGACCATCGGCCAGGCGCCGCCGGGCGCGTCGCCCGCGCAGAAATAGCCGTCGACATCGTCCTTGGAGAGCCCGGCATCCTCGATCGCGCCCTTGGCGACCTCGGCATGGAGCTGGGCGGTGGATTTGTCCGGCGCATGCCGGGTCGGGTGTTCGTAGATCCCGGCAATGTAGGCCTTGCCCTTGATGGTCAAAACAGAGGTCTCCGCTCGCGTTTCTTCTTGGCTCTTTTTTCTGAACCGCAGTGGGCTGATTGGCAAGGGCGGAAATATTCCGCCCCGCGAGAGGGGTAGCGGGTTGGCGCAACTCCCATTCCGTCATCCTGAGGCGCGAGTGGCGCGATGCAATGCATCGCGCCGGGAGCCTCGAAGGATGCACGGCCCGGCTATCTCGACAGCCGCGCCGCGACAGGCGGGCCGTCGTCCTTCGAGGCTCG
Organism: Bradyrhizobium sp. PRIMUS42; assembly: GCF_023006515.1. Classification (NCBI taxonomy): domain Bacteria; kingdom Pseudomonadati; phylum Pseudomonadota; class Alphaproteobacteria; order Hyphomicrobiales; family Nitrobacteraceae; genus Bradyrhizobium; species Bradyrhizobium sp. PRIMUS42. The sequence continues at coordinate 7,000 of NZ_JALBGZ010000091.1, read as the reverse complement.
CCGAAGAGGCGAGCGCCTCAGGATGACGGTTATGGAGTGCGACTTGCCTCAACAGCATTGCGAGCGCGTTGAAGCAACCTCGCGGCGCTTCACGCCCGAGCCTTGCTTCCGTCTCGCTCCCCTGTCGGAACAGAGGGCGCAGGGAAGACCGGGTGCCGGCCGGGCACCCACGGTCCACTGTGCGAAGGTTGCGCTACAAGAGGCTGCACAGTGGCATACAGGTGTGGCCAGACATCCGGCCTTCCCTGCGCAGTGGCTTTACGGCTTATGTCGTGCTCTCCCCGGGGAGCGTTGCACTATTGCCCCCGTCGCCTTGCGAGCGATCGCAAGACTTGACGCACAGACCCCGGGCGTCAGGACCACACGATTTTGCCGTACGCGAGACCGCGCCCGTCGTGCCGCGAGACAATCGCTCGCGTGACGCAGCCCGCGTCCACCGCCGCTCACCCCGCGTTTCGTGACGATCGCGATACGCCCCTCTGAGAGGGATGAGGTAACGCACGGATACGACAATTCCGAATTTCGGTAAAGTGGAATGTTTTTGTGACAGGGGATTGACCCCTCACTTGGGTGTTTTGCCCGACAGGCAGCACAACGGATGGTGCCGTAGGGTGGGCAAAGGCGCAACGCGCCGTGCCCACCATCTCGCGGAGATCAATGCCGAAGACGTGGGCACGCTGCGCTTTGCCCACCCTACGAGACCGCCTTACTCCGCCGCGATCTGCCGCGGCGCGGGCGGCGGGCTCGCGAGATCGGCGGCGAGTTGGGCGTAGCGGGCTTTTGCATCCGCCACCGCCTTCTCCTTCACCGGGCCGTAGCCACGGATGCGGTCGGGCAGCGAGAGCAGTTCCACCGCGGTGTCGATCGTCACCGGCGACAACAAGCCGAGCACCGTGGCGACGTCCTTCTCGTAGCCGGCGATCAAATCCCGCTCGAGCTTGCGGTCGGCGCTGCGGCCGAAGATGTCGAGCGCCGTGCCGCGCAGGAATTTGAACTTCGCCAGCACGCGGAAGACGTTGAGCATCCACGGGCCGAAGGTGCGCTTCTTCGGACGTCCCAGCGGGTCGAGGCCGCCACCGAGGATCGGCGGGGCCAGATTGAAGCTGAACTTGAAGTCGCCTTCGAACTGCTCGCGGAGCTGCTGCTCGAAGGCGCCGTCGCTGAACAGGCGCGCAACCTCGTATTCGTCCTTGTAGGCCAGCAGCTTTGCGTAGTTCACCGCGACCGCGCGCGGCAGCGCATCGCCATAGCCGCCCTTCACCGCGACATCGCGAACCTGGTCGACCAGCTTGCGATAGCGCTTGGCCAAGCGGCTGTTCTGGTAGGCGGCCAGGTGCTTGGCGCGATGCTCGATGACCTCGTCCAGAGTCATCGCCTCCAGCGTCTTGGGCGCCACGACCTCGTCCGTCCCCTTCAGCATGTCCGCAAGCCGCTTGGGATCCGCGACCGCGAGGCGGCCGAGGCGGAAGGCTTCCTTGTTCATCTTGATCGAGACGCCGTTGACTTCGATCGCCTGCTCGATCGCTTCCGCGGACAGCGGAAACAGGCCCTTCTGATAGGCGTAGCCCATCATCATCATGTTGGTGGCGATGGCATCGCCGAGCAGTTGCTCGGCCGGCTTGGTGAAGTCGAAGAAGACGGAGTCCTTGTGCAGCGCGGTTTCCAAGAGCCCGTTCAGCTTGCGGGTCTGGAAGTTGAAGTCGCGATTGAGGACGAAATCGGCGGTGGGAATGACGTGGCTGTTGATGATGCCGCGGGTGCGGGTGGAATCGCAGAGCGAGATCGTATCCTTGGCGACCGCAACCACCTCGTCGGCGGCGAGCACGAGATCGGCCGTGCCGGTGACGATGCGCGAGCAGGTCACTTCGGCCGGATGATCGGACAGGCGGACATGGCTGAGCACCGCGCCACCTTTTTGCGCGAGGCCGGACATGTCGAGGATCATCGAGGCCTTGCCCTCGATATGGGCAGCCATGCCGAGCAGTGCGCCGATGGTGAGAACGCCGGTGCCGCCGACACCGCCGACCGCGATGTTGTAGGGCTTGTCGAGGGTCGGGCGCGAGGCCGGCTCGGGCAGCTCACCGATATCAGCGAGCTCGCCAGGCGCGCGGTGGCGCGGCTTGCCGCCGTCGACGGTGACGAAGGACGGGCAGAAGCCCTTCACGCAGGAATAGTCCTTGTTGCACGATGACTGGTTGATGGCGCGCTTGCGGCCGAACTCGGTCTCCAGCGGCTCGACCGAGATGCAGTTCGACTGCACCGAGCAGTCGCCGCAGCCCTCGCAGACGGCCGGGTTGATCATGACGCGGCGCGCCGGATCCTCCATCAGGCCGCGCTTGCGGCGGCGGCGCTTTTCGGCGGCACAGGTCTGCACGAACACGATCGCCGAGGTGCCCTTGTACTCGCGGCACATCCTCATGACGCGGTCGAGCTCGTCGCGGTGATACTTCTTCACGCCGGGCGCGATGGTGTCGGCGGGATAAGTGTCGGGCGCTTCCGAGACCAGATAGATCTCGCGGATGCCCTCGGCGTGGAGCTGGAAGGTGATCTGCTGCGGCGAGAGATCGCCGTCATGGCGCTGGCCGCCGGTCATGGCCACCGCGTCGTTGTAGAGGATCTTGTAGGTGATGTTGGTCTTGGAGGCGACTGCCTGACGGATGGCGAGCAGGCCGGAGTGGAAATAGGTGCCGTCGCCGAGATTGGCGAAGATGTGGTTCTCGTTGGTGAAGGGGGCGATGCCGACCCACGGCACGCCCTCGCCACCCATATGGGTAAAGGTCTCGGTCGAGCGGTCCATCCACAGCGCCATGAAGTGACAGCCGATGCCGGCCATGGCGCGGCTGCCTTCGGGGACTTTCGTCGATGTGTTGTGCGGGCAGCCGGAGCAGAAATAGGGGGTTCGGGAAACGGGTGCGACCGCCTGCATCTGGGTCGCCTGGCGGCCGTTGAACCAGTCGGCCTTGACGCGGAGCATCTCGGCGATCTCGGGATTGAGATCGAGCTTGAGAAGTCGCTCGGTGAGCGAGGTCGCGAGCGAGGCGACGCTGAGCTCGGCGGCGAAGGTCAGGAAGCGCTTGTCGTGCTCGTCCATCTTGCCGACGATGCGCGGGCGAACGTCGTCGCGCCAGTTGAACAGCACCTGCTTGACCTGGTTCTCGACGATCTCGCGGCGCTCCTCGACGATGAAGATCTCCTCTAGGCCGACCGCGAATTCATGCACGCCTTCCGGCTCCAGCGGCCATGGCATGCCGATCTTGTAGAGGCGAAGGCCGATCTTTGCGGCGACCTCCTCGGTGATCCCGAGCTCACGCAGCGCCTGACGCACATCCTCATAGCTCTTGCCCGAGGCCATGATGCCGAAGCGGGCATTCGGCGAATCCATGGTGACGCGGTTGACCCTGTTGGCGCGCGCAAAGGCGATCGCGGCAAAGCCCTTGTAGTCCTGCAGGCGGCGGTCCTGCTCGAAGCGGTCGTCGGGCCAGCGCAGATTGAGGCCGCCGGGCGGCAGCTCGAAATCGGCGGGGATGATGAAGGGCTTCATCTCGTCGGTGAGGTCGATCTCGGCGGTGGTCTCCACCGTCTCCGTGATCACCTTCATGCCGACCCAGCAGCCGGAGTAGCGCGACATTGCGATGCCGAGCAGGCCCATCTCGATCATCTCGTGGATGCTCGAGGGATAGAGATACGGCATCAGCGCCGACATGAAGGCATGGTCGGATTGATGCGGGACGGTGGAGGATTTTGCGCCGTGGTCGTCACCGGCAAGGCACAGTACGCCGCCGTTCTTGGCCGAGCCCGCGGCATTGCCATGGCGGAACACGTCGCCGCAACGGTCGACGCCGGGGCCCTTGCCGTACCAGATGCCGACCACGCCGTCGTATTTGGCGCCGGGCGAGAGATTGAGCTGCTGCGAGCCCCAAACGGCGGTGGCCGCGAGATCCTCGTTCACGCCAGGCTGGAACTTGATGTTGTACGCTTCGAGATGCTTGCGGGCGGCAAAGAGCTGCTGGTCGTAGCCGCCGAGCGGCGAGCCGCGATAGCCGGAGATGAAGCCTGCGGTGTTCAGCCCTGCGGCACGGTCGCGGCGGATCTGGGCCATGGGCAGGCGGACCAGCGCCTGGATGCCCGTGGTGAAGACGTGTCCCGTCTGCTGGGTGTATTTCTGATCGAGACTGATCGGACCCTGGTTGATGCCCATGTTGTCCTCTTTGCCGCCCTGTTCAGGTCTTGCTGACTTAAGCCGTTGCCTGCCCGTTGTTTTTAGCTAGGGCGCGCCGACCAACTCCGCCACTCTATGTCGGATATTTCACGCTCCGCATCACAAATCTGCCGCTTGGGCGGCGCCGGGTAAAAATCGCAATTTCGTGGCCTGAAACACGCTGGGCATTTTCAATTTGTGTCACCATACCCCCGCCGTCGCGAAATGAATTGACGCGGCCTCGTGCGGGGATGCGGGCGATGGTCGCAGGAGTGGCTTTGATGCGGACGATTCTGGCTGGCTTGGCGCTCGCGGGCTTGGCGTTGTGCAGTGCGGTTGCAAGCGTGGCTGCCGAGCCGTCACCGGAGCTGATCGCCTACGGCAAGACGCTGGTCGAGGCCGGCGACTGCGCGGGTTGCCACACCGCCGATCCCGCCAAACCGTTCGCGGGCGGCAAGCGCATCGACACCCCCTTCGGCGCGATCTACGCGCCGAACCTGACCCCGGACCGCGACACCGGGATCGGCGCCTGGCCAGATGCCGATTTCACCCGCGCCTTGCGCACCGGGATCGCGCCTGACGGCTCGAACTATTATCCGGCCTTCCCCTACCCCTACTTCACGAAGATGACGAAGGACGACACGCTTGCGATCCGCGCCTATCTCGGCACGCTGGCGCCTGTCGTCAGCCGTAACAAGCAGCCCGAGCTCCGCTGGCCGTTCGGCTATCGCGGCTTGATGCGGGTCTGGAACGCCGTGTATTTCAAGCCCGGCCTGTTCGAACCCGACCAGAGCAAAAGCGCGGCCTGGAACAGGGGCGGCTATCTCGTCACCGGGCTCGGCCATTGCGGCGCCTGCCACACGCCGAAGAATTATTTCGGTGCGAACAAGGAGGCGCAGGCGCTATCCGGCAACGAGATCGGCGGCTGGTTTGCCCCGCGCCTCGATGGCGCCACCCGCACAGGGCTGAAATCGTGGAGCGAGGCTGATATCACGGAGTATCTGCAGAGCGGACGCAACGCCAGGAGCCACGCAGGCGGGCTGATGGCGGAAGTGGTCGTCAAGTCGACCTCGAAGATGAGCGATGCCGATGTGCGCGCGATCGCGGTTTACTTGAAGAGCCTGCCGCCGGCACGGCGCGAGACGATCGTGACGCCGCCCGACGAAGCCGAGATGGAGGCCGGGCAAGCGGTCTACGCAAAGCTCTGCATCGCCTGCCATGAAGCCGACGGCTCGGGCACACCGCGGATCTATCCGCCGCTGCCGGGCAATGCGCTGCTGCAATCGATCAATCCGTCCTCCACCTTGCGCATCATTCTCGACGGCGCCCGCACCGTGACCACGCCGCGCGCGCCCAACACCGGCGAGATGCCGGGCTATGCCAAGCAGCTGTCCAATGAGGAGATCGCGGCAGTCACGAACTACATCCGCAATTCCTGGGGCAATGCCGGCGTGCTGGTGACGCCGGCGCAGGTGGCGAAGGCGCGGAGGGAAGAATAGTCTCTCCCCGTCATTGCGAGGGGCTCGCGACAAAATTGCGAAGCAATTTTGCGCTGATGCAACGAAGCAATCCAGAATCCCTCGGCGGAAAACTCCTGGATTGCTTCGCTGCGCTCGCAATGACGACGTGGATAGAGTGCGGCGACGCAACCTCTACTTCTCATCGTCCCCCGTGAACACGAATTTCGGCATCTCCCATCTGTAGCGCACCGCGAGCAGGCGGAAACTGAGACCGAGCACGAAGGTCAGGATCGTCCAGATCTCGGCGTTGAGCTTGAGGCCGAACGCGGTGGCGTAGAACAGGCCGGTCACCACCGAGACGCTGGCATAGAGCTCGGAGCGAAACAGCAGCGGCACGTCGTTGCACAGCACGTCGCGGAGCACGCCGCCGGCGCAGCCCGTCACCATACCGGACACGATTACGATTGGCAGCGAGGCATCCATCTGCCAGGCAACATCGCAGCCAATCATGGTGAAGACGACGAGCCCGATGGCATCGAGCACGATGAAGGCGACCTTCAACCGGTGCACCAGACGCGCAAACAGGATGGTGAGGAAAGCGGCACCGCCGGCGAGCGCGAGGTAGGTCGGGTTTTGTACCCACGCCAACGGATAATGTCCGAGGAAGAGATCGCGCAACGTACCGCCGCCGAGCGCGGTGATGCAGCCGAGAAAGCAGACTCCTAACCAGTCCATGCTGCGGCGTCCGGCAGCCAGCGCCGCCGTCATGCCCTGGGCGGCTATCGCGACCAGGGACAGGAAATGCAGTACGCTATCCGTCGGCGGCAGACTCCACATGGCTTATTCCCTTGGGCTTGTTCCGTTGGGCTTGTTCCCTTCGTCGCGGCAATGGAACTCGCGTCCAGTTCCCTGCCAGACAGGTTCCCGATTCCCGGCATAAGGGCAACATGAGACGAAAGCATAGGGAACGCGGAACAGAATCTCGCATCCACGGGTTGTCCGGCCGTCATAACCGAGGAGACCTAATCGATGGCTGACGACCGTTTTCCCAACGATCCGTACCGCCCGAACCTCGCCGACGATGAGTATCTTCGCGCGGCGCGCCGGGATGCCGACCTTCAGGCCGATCCCGAGCTTGGCGAAGGCCCCGCCTCCAGCGGCAAGGTTGCGTTGTTCGCCGTTGCGATTGCACTGGTGCTGGGTGCCGTGTTCTACGGCCTGAACAATACCAGCACGACCAATCAGGCCAGCAACGCACCGGCCTCGCAGACGGCACAGACGCAGCCCTCCAATCCGGCCGCGCCTCCCGGCATGCGCGACGTGACGCCGCGCACCAACACCG
>NZ_JALBGZ010000919.1:0-2132 GCF_023006515.1 Bradyrhizobium sp. PRIMUS42 | reverse complement strand
AGCGCGGGTCGTAGAGCATGCCGCGGGCGAGCGCGACCATGTCGGCCTTGCCGCTTGCGACGATCTCTTCCGCCTGTTTGGCCTCGGTGATCAGGCCGACCGCCATCGTCGGCAAGCCGGTCTCGCGCTTGATGCTGTCTGCGAACTGCACCTGATAGCCGGGGCCGAGCGGGATCTTCTGCAGCGGCGAGACGCCGCCGGAGGAGGCATCGATCCAGTCGACGCCGCGCGCCTTCAAGGCCCTCGCGAATTCGATCGTCTGCGCCAGATCCCAGCCGCCCTCGACCCAGTCGGTCGACGACACCCGCATGCCCACGGGCTTGTCATGCGGGAAGACGGCGCGCACGGCGTCAAAGATCTCGAGCGGGAAACGCATGCGGTTCTGCAAGCTCCCGCCATATTCGTCGGTGCGCCGGTTGGAGATCGGCGAGAGGAACTGATGCATGAGATAACCGTGCGCGCCGTGCAGCTCGATGGCGTCGATGCCGAGCCGAGCCGCGCGCTTTGCGCTGTCGACGAAGGCGTCGCGAATGCGCTTGAGGCCTGCGCTATCCAGCGCAAGTGGAGCGGCCTCGCCCTCCTTGTGCGGCAATGCGCTTGGCGCCACCGTCTGCCAGCCGCCCTGCTCGACCGGAATCAGCTGGCCGCCGTCCCAGGGCCGCGCGCTGCTCGCTTTGCGGCCGGCATGGGCGAGCTGCATCGCGATCGCGGTGGAGGAATGCTTGCGCACCGAATTGAGGATCTGCTTCAGCGCGGCCTCGCAGGCATCGCTGTAGAGCCCGAGACAGCCCGGCGTGATGCGGCCGATCGCCTCGACATGGGTCGCCTCGATGCAGAACATCGACGCGCCCGACAGGCTGAGATTGTTGATGTGGGTGAAGTGCCAATCGGTGGCGACGCCGTCATCGGCCGAATACTGGCACATCGGCGACACCACGAGGCGGTTCGGTAGCGTCAGGCCGCGCAGCTCGATCGGGGAAAACAGGACGGACATGCGGGGAGTTCCGGGGGATGAGAGGGGCAATGAGGGGAGTGTAGTGAGAGGATGCGAGAATGCTAGACGCGCGAGAGGATGGGGGATAGCGACGGGATGCATTGCGGCTATCATTCGGTTTCGCAAGCTCGCGCATCACCACTGCCGTCATCCCCGGGCTCGCGACGTCGTCGCGCCCCGGGACGACAGCGGGGCCTACTCCGTCAGCGTGAACTGCAGCAACAAGGTCCGCTGTAGCATCGAGAAATTGTCGTCAGAGACCAGCGTCAGCACGGTCTCGCCCTCGGCAGTGACGTGGGCGTCGATGCCTTCCATGTTGTCGATCTCGTGGCCGAGATCGGCGACGAACAGCGCGGGGCCGTCGACCAGCGCGCCCGGCGCGATCGACTTCAGCGGGATCGAGCGGATGCGGATGTTGACGCCGGTGAACCAGGAGAATTTGCGCTCGAGGATCAGGAGCTCGCCGGAGGGCAGCAGCACGGCGTCGCTGATGTCGTATTTCTCGATGCGGCGAACGCTGAACTGGCCGGGCGACGGGCCGCCGATCAGGAAGGCTGTGAGGTTGCCGTCGGCATCCAGCCCGCGCTCGGAGAAGGCGATCAGGGTGCCGGCGAGCGGCATGTTCTGGTCTTTGCCCTTGGGAACGACGACCAGCGCCTCCAGCCCCTTGTTGGACGGCAGCCTGCGCACGCCCGCCGGCACCGGCATCACCTCGCCGCGCGCGGCCGTGCCGCCCTTCGAAAAATCATAGCGCAGGATCTGGTTGACGCGCTCGAGCCCGACATAGACGAAATTGCCGTCACGCGCGATCGATTCCGAATCCCACCACAGCCGCTTTTCCGTGATCGGCCGCCCCTCCGCACCTAGCAGCGGCGCGGCCTCGACGTCATCGAGGCCGGCCATCTTGCCGCCGGCGTAGCGGATGCGACCGGTGAACCAGCCGCCCTGGTCGGAGACGGCGAGGAAGCGCTCGCCCTTGGCATCCAGCCGGATGCCGGACAATCCGCCAAAGCCGCGATAGGGCGAGGTCAGCACCAGGCCGCTGCGATACTCCAGCGAGCCGAACCGCGTGCGCGTGCGGTCGCGCGGCTCGAAATTGGGAATGGCGCGCGCATTGACCTCGATGCTGACAGGCTCG
>NZ_JALBGZ010000918.1:0-2136 GCF_023006515.1 Bradyrhizobium sp. PRIMUS42 | reverse complement strand
GACAAGACCGGCGACGAAGGCCAGCCGGCCGGCGAATTCGCCGTCCTCGTAGGGCGGAAACAGCCGTGCCGCGATGCCGCTGACGCCGGCGACGCGTCCCTTCGCCCACATCAGCAGGACTGCGGACAGGCCGATCAGCGCGCCGCCCATAAGCGAAGCCATTGGCGTGAAAGACGTCGCAACCATTCGACCCTCCGGACTAGCGCGCCCCTCGCGGGCAGCGAATAGCATTATATCAGCTGTCGCGCCTTTCCTCGGCGGCGCTATCGCAGCATCTCGGCAAGATGCGCGCATTGAGCCTGGTCAAATCCAGACGGGACGGCCAGACGATATACTACAGCGTCGCGAGCGGAGAGTTCCGCACGGTGCTGGAGACGCTGTACCGCCTCTTCCGCACCCCCGGATAGGGCCCTTGCCGCTCCGGACGCCAGGAGCGCCATGACCGACGATACCTTCATCGAAGGACCTCTCTACGAGAAGCGGAAGAAGGTCTATCCGCAGTCGGTCCAGGGCCCGTTCCGCCGCATCAAATGGGCAATCCTCTGCCTCACGCTGGGGACCTATTATCTGTTGCCGTTCGTGCGCTGGAATCGCGGACCCGGCCTGCCCGACCAGGCCGCGCTGATCGATCTGCCGCATCGCCGCTTCTATTTCTTCTTCATCGAGCTGTGGCCGCAGGAGGTCTACTATTTCACAGGCCTCCTCATCATTGCGGCCATGGCGCTGTTCCTGATGAACGCGGTCGCGGGCCGGCTGTGGTGCGGCTACATGTGCCCGCAGACGGTGTGGACCGACCTGTTCTACGCCGTCGAGCGCTGGGTCGAAGGCGACCGGCGCGAGCGCATGCGGGGCGACAAGCATTGCTGGACGTTCGGTCACATCCGAAAGGTCGCGCTGAAGCACTCTCTCTGGATCATGATCGCCTGGTGGACCGGCGGCGCCTGGGTGCTGTATTTCGACGACGCACCGACGCTGATGAAAGAGCTCGCAACCTTCCAGGCCCCGTTCATCGCCTATCTCTGGATCGGCATCCTGACCGCGACGACCTATGTCTTTGCCGGGCACGCCCGCGAGCAGATGTGCATCTACATGTGCCCGTGGCCGCGCATCCAGGCGGCCCTGACCGACGAATGGGCGCTCAACGTCACCTATCGCCGCGACCGCGGCGAGCCGCGCATGTCGGTGAAGAAGGCGGATGCCGCCCGGGCGCAAGGCGATTTCGCCGGCGATTGCGTCGACTGCCACCAATGCATCAATGTCTGCCCGACCGGCGTCGACATCCGTCACGGCATCCAGCTCGGCTGCATCCAGTGCGGCCTGTGCATCGACGCCTGCGACAACGTCATGCGCGAGATCGGCCGGCCCAAGGGACTGATCGGCTACGACACCGACATCAACATGCAGCGCCGGCGCGACGGCAAGCCGCCGATCTACCGCATCGTCCGCCCGCGCACGCTGATCTATGCCGCGACCATCACCATCGTGGGCAGCATCATGCTCTACACTCTCGCTACGCGCGCGACGATGGACGTCAACGTGCTGCACGAGCGCAATCCCCTCTTCGTCCAGCTCTCGGATGGCGGCGTGCGCAACGACTACACCGTGCGCATTCTCAACAAGGGCGCGCAACGATCGTTTGCGCTCGAGGTCTCCGGACTGCCCGGCGCGACCATTCGCGTCGCCGGCATCGAGGCCGGCTCGGACGGCAAGCCGATCGTTGAGGTTGGGCAGGACCAGACCCGCGAAGTCAGGCTGTCGGTGCAGGTCGGTCCTGGCGACCTGCCGAGGACCTCGCGCGACGTCGATATCGCCATCACGGATACGGCCAGCGGCGGACGGGCAAGCGCGCGGGATCATTTCGTGCCCGGCGACAAGCAGAGTCAGCATTGAGCATCCGGCGCCGCATGCTCAACGAGACGTTAATATTACCGCTCGAATTGAAGCGGCGTGCCAACGGTATTTTCCATTCTTTGCGCTAAGGATGACCTGCGTAACACGGGCTCAGCCCGCGTGATTGGGGACGACGGGACGTGGTCGACATCGCGCAACAGGCGGCGATCAATCCGGCATCGGCAAAGGATGCCGGAGTCGCGCGCGCGGGCGTCCCGCTCACGACGATCGACCCCGGCCAATGGC
>NZ_JALBGZ010000917.1:0-2136 GCF_023006515.1 Bradyrhizobium sp. PRIMUS42 | reverse complement strand
CCTGCGCTTCCTGCTGGGGCGTCGTCAGCACCAGCGCGCGCGTGCCGCCGAGCCGTTCGACTTCGGCCTTCGCGCTCGCCAGCGTTCCGCTGCCGAACACGACGCGGCAGGGCAGGTTTTCAAAGGTGAACGAACCGATCATGTGCCGGTCTCTTTGATGGGATAATCGACCTGGAAGCGCCCGATCCGCAAGTCGCCCAGCGCCTCGCGCACGCGCAGATGTTCCGGATGGTTGGCATAGGCGGAAAGCGCGGCCTGGTCGGTAAATTCGGAGAACAGGACCACGTCGCAGGCGTAATCGACCGCGCTGACGTCCATGCCGACCTCGATATGGGTGAGGCCGTCGATCCGACCCTTGAGGCCCTCGAACAGGGTCTTAACCTTGACCCGAGCAGCGGAGCGCTCCTCGGAGGTCTCCCCGCGCAGCCGCCACATCACGATGTGCCTGATCGGGCCCGACATTTCCTGATTTCCTCGCCTGCCATTCTCTCTTGTTGGGCTCATTTTGCCTTGCAGAAATCGGAAATAAAGGCCAAAATTTGTAAGTCTCTTTTCCTCTTTTAGCAAAAATGGACCGGCTGCTCCAACTCGAGGTCTTCTCCAAAACCGCCGAACTCGGCAGTCTTTCCAAAGCTGCCGAAATTCTGCGGATGTCGAACGCGGCCGCGAGCCGCCATCTCAGCGCGCTGGAGGAGCGGCTTGCGGTCCGGCTGATCGAGCGGAACACGCGGCGGCAATGGCTGACCGAAGCCGGGCAGGAGCTGCTGCAGCGTTGCAGCACGCTCTTGAATGAGCTCGCCGAAGCCGAGGACGCCGTCTCCGACCGCGCGCTGTCACCGAAGGGCATGCTGCGCGTGACGTCTTCGCTGTCCTTCGCGATGATCTATCTGGCGCCGATGCTGCCCGCCTTCCGCGCGCTCTATCCAGATCTCAGCGTGCAGATCATCAGCGCCAACCGCTATCTCGACTTCATCGAAGCCGGTATCGACGTCGCGATCCGCACGCGCGAGCACGAGCCCGATTCCAACATCATCGTCCGCCGCATCGGCCAGATGCATCGCGTGCTCGCGGCAGCTCCCGCCTACCTGGAGAAGCACGGCCGGCCGGAGCATCCCACCGATCTCGCCCGCCACAACATGCTGATCTACAATCTCGCCAACGATCCCTATTCGCTGCGGCTGAGCCAGGGCAGCACGACGCAGACGGTCCGGATCGCGCCGACGCTCGACAGCAATGACGGCCAGATCATCTGTGGTGCAGCCCGCGCAGGGCTCGGCATCCTGATCCAGCCGCTTTATATCGTTCAAGCCGATATCGCCGCCGGCCGGCTGGTGCCGGTCCTGATGGGCTGGGAATTGCCGCTGCTCACCATGAACATCGCCTATCAAAACCGCGTCAGGCTGCCCGCCAAGATCAGGGTCTTCTCCGACTTCCTGGTCGGCTATATTCGCGAGCATTCGCAGCCGGGGATCTGGATCGACGCGGCGAAGTGAGCGGAGAGCATCCATGTATCTCGGCATCGATCTCGGCACCTCCGCGGTCAAGACCGTTCTCGTCGACGATGCCCAGCGCGTGATTGCAAGCGAGAGCCGGCCGCTGACGACGGCCTCGCCGCAGGCCGGCTACTATGAGCAGGATCCCGCGCAGTGGATCGATGCGACCTTCGCCACGCTGGATGCCCTGAAGGCAACGCATCCCGGCGAGCTGGCGGCAGTCGAAGGCATTGGACTGTCCGGCCAGATGCACGGCGCCACGCTGCTCGACGCGAGCTTGAGACCCCTGCGGCCCTGCATCCTCTGGAACGACGGACGCGCGGCCCTTGAGTGTCGTATCCTGGAGCTACGCTGGCCTGCGTTGCGTGCGACGACGGGCAACAAGGCGATGCCGGGCTTCACCGCGCCGAAGCTGCTCTGGATCGCGGCGCATGAGCCTGACATCTTTGCGGCGTTGAGGCTCGTTCTGTTGCCGAAAGCCTATTTGCGCCTGGTGCTATCAGGCGAGGCCATCGAGGACGTCTCGGACGCATCGGGATCGCTGTGGCTCGACGCCGCGCGCCGGGACTGGTCGGACGCAGCACTGGCGGCGAGCGGCCTGTCGCGCGATCACATGCCGCGTCTCGTCGAGGGATGCGCGCCC
>NZ_JALBGZ010000916.1:0-2147 GCF_023006515.1 Bradyrhizobium sp. PRIMUS42 | reverse complement strand
CCGGCTCGCCCAGCGCGAAGGCAGCGGCAGCCGGCGCCGCGAGGCGGGTTAGGCCGGAACGTAGCGCTGTAGCCCGGATTGCGCTGCGCTCCATCCGGGCTGCGGATCACCGTGACAGTCCCCAAACGAAATCGCCCGGGAGCGGTGATGCACTCCCGGACGATCTCGATGTCTCGAAGTCGTCGAGCTTAGTTCGGCACCGCAGCCTTCGGCGCGCGCTTCGCCGCAACCGCATTCGCGGTGACGCCGTGCAGGAAGTCGTAAGCCGCATGCAGGGCCTTGTCGTCCTCCTCCTTCGGAGGAACGTAGGACTGCGATCCGGTCTGCTCGCCACCCTCGCCGGCCGACAGATGCCCGCGCATCTGCGACTCCGCCATGGTGTCCATCCGGCCCTTCAGCTCGGGCGGCACGTCCTGCAGGATCTCGATGTCGGGGGCAACGCCCTGGGCCTGGATCGAGCGGCCCGACGGCGTGTAATAACGCGCCGTGGTCAGCGCCAGCGCACCGTTGCCGGCGCCGAGCGGAATGATCGTCTGCACCGAGCCCTTGCCGAACGAGCGCGTGCCGATGATCGTGGCACGCTTGTGGTCATGCAGCGCGCCGGCCACGATCTCCGAGGCGGAGGCCGAGCCGCCATTGACCAGGATCACCAGCGGTTTGCCCTTGGTGAGGTCGCCGCCATGCGCGGTGAAGCGCTGGGTCTCTTCGGGACTGCGGCCACGGGTCGAAACGACCTCGCCGCGTTGCAGGAACGCGCTCGACACCGACACGGCCTGGTCGAGCAGACCGCCCGGATTGTTGCGCAGGTCCACCACGTAGCCGACGAGCTTGTCCTGCGAGACGTCCCTGGTGATCGAGGCGATCGCCTTCTTCAGGCCATCGGTGGTCTGCTCGTTGAACGAGGTGATGCGGATATAGCCGATGTCGCCGTTCTCGACATGGAAGCGAACCGGGCGCACATGAATGATCTCGCGCTTGATCGCGACATCGAGCGGGGCATCGGCGCCCTTGCGCACGATGGTGAGCTTGGTCTGGGTGTCGACCGGGCCCTTCATCTTGTTGACGGCCTGCTCGAGCGTCATGCCCTGCACGGCCTCGCCGTCGATCTTGCTGATGAGGTCGCCGGACATGAGGCCGGCCTTCGAAGCCGGCGTATCGTCGATCGGCGAGACGACCTTGACGAGGCCGTCTTCCATCGTGACCTCGATGCCGAGACCGCCGAACTCGCCGGAGGTGGTCTCCTGCATCTCGGTCCAGGCCTTCGCATTCATGTAGCGCGAATGCGGATCGAGCGAGGTCACCATGCCCGTGATCGCGCCCTCGACCAGCTTGGCATTGTCGGGCTTCTCGACATAGCTCGCCTTCACGCGCTCGAACACTTCGCCGAACAGGTTGAGCTGGGAATAGGCATCATTCGCGTTCGCCGCCGCCCGCGCCGCCCATACGCCGCCGTGCGGGCTGGCTACCAGAAGGGTCAGACACGCTCCGGTGAGCGCGCCCAGGGGGAACAGCAGGGATTTCCGCATGGTTGGGCTGGCCTTTTTGCTTTGGCGGTTCGCTTGGGCTTGTCTCTCGAGACTGGGGAGGCGCCATGCAATTGGCGATCCAGTCCGCTTCTCACAATACCATTCCGGTTTCTTCAAGGCCGGGATGCCACGCCGGCGGGTCCCTTCGCAGAAATCACTTCGTCCGGACCTAAACTTTTGGCAACGTTGCAGGACTGGTACGCCCGCAAGGAGAATCGGTGGGCCGGTCCACGCCTCACAGCTATGCGATTTTAGGATAGTTTTGGAGGGCTGGACGGGTTAGGCGATGACATAAGGCTTCAAATTCTCGGGAGGATAACAATGAACGAAGCACCCCGCATCCGGCCGGAACGGAACGTCGAACTGGGCGCCAGCAACGAGGCGTTCCAAAATCTGCACGAGTTCATCCGGAAAGCGCGGGCCAACCTCAACCAGAACGCCTGGGACTACATCGTCGGTGCCGCCGAGACCGAAACCACGATGCGCCGCAACCGCATGGCGCTGGACGAGATCGCCTTTCGCCCGCGCGTGCTGCGCGACGTCCGCAAGGTAGACGGCTCGGTTCAGCAGTTCGGCCGCAAGATGCGCCTGCCGGTGGTGCTCGCCCCCGTCGGCGCGCTC
>NZ_JALBGZ010000915.1:0-2152 GCF_023006515.1 Bradyrhizobium sp. PRIMUS42 | reverse complement strand
ATCGTTGCGATCAACAAGGACGAGGACGCGCCGATCTTCCAGGTCGCCGATTACGGCCTGGTCGCCGACCTCTACCAGGCGGTTCCGGAGCTGACGGCCGAACTCGGCAAGCTCGGCAAGTAAAACGAGCCAAAAACACCGGCCGGAGCTATAAACTCCGGCCGGTGTTTCATTTCTGAGGCGTTTTCTTTGGCGTGGGGCACGCCTTCGAAGCGATCCAATCTAGGTTTCGAGCCAAGGTTCTGATTAAATCGGACCTCCCGGCTCGGGGGGTAGGCAGGCGCGACATGCGCGCCGTTCCGGTGGATGACAAGATGGCGGCAGTGATCAAGAAGGTCGGCGTGATCGGCGCGGGTCAGATGGGCAGTGGCATCGCGCACGTTGCGGCGCTGGCCGGCTTCGACGTGGTGCTCAACGACGTCTCGGCCGACCGCCTCAAGTCGGGGATGGCCACCATCAACGGCAATCTGGCGCGACAGGTCTCCAAGAAGGCCGTCTCCGAGGACGACAAGGCCAAGGCGATGGCGCGCATCACGCCCGCCGAAAAGCTCGACGATCTCGCCGATTGCGACCTCGTGATCGAGACCGCGGTCGAGAAGGAGGAGGTCAAGCGCAAGATCTTCCACGAGCTCTGCGCGGTGTTGAAGCCGGAGGCGATCGTCGCCTCCGATACGTCCTCGATCTCGATCACGCGGCTCGCCGCCGCGACCGACCGCCCCGAGCGCTTCATCGGCATTCACTTCATGAATCCCGTGCCGCTGATGGAGCTGGTGGAGCTGATTCGGGGCATCGCCACCGACGATTCGACCTTCGAGGCGTCCAAGGAGTTCGTCGCCAAGCTCGGCAAGCAGGTCGCGGTCTCCGAGGATTTCCCGGCCTTCATCGTCAACCGCATCCTGCTGCCGATGATCAACGAGGCGATCTACACGCTGTATGAAGGCGTCGGCAATGTCGAGGCGATCGACGCGGCGATGAAGCTCGGGGCGCACCATCCGATGGGCCCGCTCGAGCTTGCCGATTTCATCGGTCTCGATACCTGCCTCTCCATCATGCAGGTGCTGCACGAGGGTTTGGCCGACTCCAAGTACCGCCCGTGCCCGCTGCTGGTGAAATACGTCGAGGCCGGCTGGCTCGGCCGCAAGACCCAGCGCGGTTTCTACGACTACCGCGGCGCCAAGCCGGTTCCGACAAGGTAAGGCGGCGGTGCCGTAGCGCCGTAGGGTGGGCAAAGCGAAGCGTGCCCACGCATTTTTTTTCGACCATGGTGAGATGGTGGGCACGGCGCAAGTGCGCCTTTTCCCACCCTACGGCACCATTGCCCTCGGCTGGCACCCCGCCTGTGACATTTCATGTCCCGTTAACCTCTCGCGCCTAGGTTACGGCCGGTACGAGGGTTCGCGTAATGGACATGATGGCAATGGTCAGCACCATGCTGGCCGCTCAGCAAGGCGCGCTGCAGTCGAATATCGCGGCGACGCTGACCAAGCAGAACGCCGATATGGAGAAATCCACCGTCCTGACGCTGATGGGCGCCGGTCAGCCCTCGCTGGCCAATGTCGGTGCCGGCGTCGGCGACAATCTCAACGTCACCGCCTGACCCATCCTTAGAGCGACGCTGCGGCCTTGCCGGTCGCCGCCCGGATCAGCTTGAGCGCGTCCTCGCTCGCCCATTCCGCCGGTCCCGCGATCGTCGCAATCTCGCAGCCTTGCGGATCGATGAGCACCGAGGTCGGCATGCCCAGAGCTCGGCCTATGGCCTTAAGATCCTGAAACACCTTGGCTTTCTGGTCGCTGAAATAGCTCAGCCTGCCAAGATTGGCCTCTTTCAGGAAGTTTTTCGGCTTCTCGGGGTCGCGAGTGTCGATATTAATCGCCACCACCTCGAAATTCGGGCCCGACAGCTTGCCCTGGAGCTCGTCCAGCGCCGGCATTTCCTTCCGGCATGGCACGCACCAGGTCGCCCACAGGTTCACCAGCAGCGTCTTGCCGCGGAAATCTGACAGTTTCTTCGGCTTGCCGTCGGCATCCTCGAAGGCGAGGTCGGGCAGCTTGAGGGGGGCGCTCGCCATGGTCAGCGCCGCAAGTTCGCCATGGGCGAGCGGGGCGATCTTTTGCGCCGTGGCCACCGCCGGCTTGCAGGTCGGATCGCCGC
>NZ_JALBGZ010000914.1:0-2153 GCF_023006515.1 Bradyrhizobium sp. PRIMUS42 | reverse complement strand
CGGTTGCGGCGGCGAGCGTGCCGTGCAGGCGGCGCGCGAACACGTCCTTGGGCCTGACATCGTGATGCGCCGGCATGATCAGGTGCGGCAGCATGGCCTGTGCCGGCTCGGGCGCGGTCCCCATGAGCCGTTCGAATTCGGAGACGATGCGATCGGGGCCGAGATTCCCTAAGAGATCGAGCTGCGCGCTGCGCGAGATGTCGGCGCGATGATCGGTGAGATTGACGATCTCCCCCTGTTGGGGCCCGTCAATCGCGCTGTGCGGCGTATCGACGAAGCTCTTCAGGGCCTCTGAATGCCAGTGATAGCGTCGTGCCTGCCGCTTGTCGCCGTTCATGCCCTGCTGCACCACCGTCCATTTGCCGTCGGCGGTGACGAAGAAGCCGTGGAGATAGAGGTCGAAGCCGTCCTGCACGGCTGCGCTGTCGACCTTCGCCACCAGGCGGCTTGCGCGGGTCAGCTTTGCGCCGTCGAATCCAACGCGGTCGCCGAGTTGCATCAATTCATCCGGCGTCTTGCGCGAATGCTGGCCGCGGCCGCCGCAGACATAGATACCGAGCTCGTCCTGAAGCGGCCCGAGCCCGCGCTTCAGCGCGCCGATCACGGAGGTCGTGATGCCCGAGGAGTGCCAGTCCATTCCCATGACGGCGCCGAATGACTGGAACCAGAACGGATGAGACAGCCGCTGGAGGAACGCATCGCGGCCATAATGATGCACAATCGCCTGCGTGAGGATCGACCCGAGCGAGGCCATGCGGCTTGCCAGCCACGGCGGAACTCGTCCGGTGTGCAAAGGAAGATCGGCGCTGCCGCTACGTCGAGTCATGACCGCCCCAAACTAGTCCAGTTCGGCAACGGTTGCACCTGTGGAATGCTGCGTTGCACAGGGCGGGGGAGCGAAGCCGGCCGAGAGGCGTTGAGCCGGCTACGCGAATGCAAAGACGGGGACAGCAATGAATTGGCAAGCCCTCATGGCCGACATCGACAGGATGTTCGGCTGGATACCGTCGTGGTTTGTCGGCCTCAGCCTGGTGCTCGGCGCGATTCTGCTGGCTCTTGCCCTCCATCGGCTTGCGGCCTGGCTTCTCAATCGCGCCTTCGGAACTCGTCTCCCGCTCCTCAGCGTGTTCATCGAGCGCACGACGGGCCCAGCTCAGTTGGCGCTGTGTCTTGGCGCGGTCGCATTGGTTTTGCCGCTCGCGCCGCTCGACGACGCGATCCGCACGCCGCTGATGCGGCTGTTCGTGGTGGCGGTCATCGCGCTGATCGGCTGGATCTCGATCCGGATCGTCGACATGAGTGCGGCGCGCTATCTGCAGAACTTTCGCGACGTCACCGAGAATTTCGTCGCCCGCAAGCACGTCACGCAGGTCCGCGTGTTCAAGCGCGTCACCGACACCATCATCGTCATCATCACGGTGTCGACCGCACTGATGACGTTCGACTCGGTCCGGCAATACGGCGTCAGCCTGTTCGCCTCCGCCGGCGCGGCCGGTATCATCGTCGGTCTTGCCGCGCGGCCGCTGCTCAGCAACCTGATCGCGGGCTTGCAGATCGCCATCACCCAGCCGATCCGCATCGAGGACGCGGTGATCATCGAGAACGAGTGGGGATGGGTCGAGGATATCGCCGCGACCTATGTCGTGATCCGGCTGTGGGACTGGCGCCGCATGGTGGTGCCGCTATCCTATTTCATCGAAAAACCGTTCCAGAACTGGACCCGCGACACCGCCTCCCTGATCGGAGTGATCGCGCTTCATGTCGATTATCGTGCCGACGTCCCGCGCATTCGACGCTGGCTGGAAGAGGCGGTGAAGCAGTCCAAGCTCTGGGACGGGGCCGTGGTCAATCTTCAGGTGATCGACGCGGACTCGCGCACCATCGAGCTGCGGGCACTGGTCAGCGCGAGGAACGCGCCGCAGTCGTGGGACTTGCGCTGCGAGATCAGGGAGAAGCTCGTGGCCTTCATTCGTGACGAGATGCCGGAGGCGTTGCCGCGCGAGCGGGCGATCCTGATCCCGTCGGGCGGAGGCGATGATGCCGACTTCATGCGAGGCCCGGCGCCTCCGGAGAAAATGCGGGCGAGTGCGCGCAATTGACTGCCCGCACGCTCAGCCGGCGTGATGAACTTGGACTCGTCGAACGTGACCTTG
>NZ_JALBGZ010000913.1:0-2160 GCF_023006515.1 Bradyrhizobium sp. PRIMUS42 | reverse complement strand
CGGATGAGGGCGCCTCCTGCACCGGAGCCGCAGGCGCCGCCTGCGGCGTTGCGCCGCCGTCGGTCTGCTCGACCCGATCCCTCAGCAGATCGAAGGCAATCTTGAGCTCGACGCGGGGGTCGATGGCCGAAACCTGTCCGCAGGCGGCCTCGATCGAGGCGAGCTGCGAATCAATGAGGTCGCAGATTCGCCCGTCGGCGCCGATCTCGCGCCAGCGCCAGGAGATCTCCTTGATGATGCGCACCCCACGCGGGATCGCCGCGAGGCTCGCCTCGATCACCGCGGGGTCGAACGCGGCAATCGCGATCGTCTCGGCTTCGCGGATGGCGCGGCGGATCTCGACCAATGCTTCGGGCAGGCGGTCTTCGACGACGGGTTGTCGCTGCGCCGCAAGGGTTTCTTCGATCTTCGCGACCGCATCGAGCACCATGGCCGTGTCGGCATTGCGGTTGCGCTTGGCGTATTCGCCGAGGAACCAGCGGCCGCGCGCGGTCTCCATGAAGGCTTCGCGGATCGCATCGTAATCCTGCTCGTTCGGCTCGGCCGCGCGGGCAGACATAGGCGAGAGGGCGAATGCTTCGTTGGCCATGGCAATCTCGTCGCGCAAATCACTGCGCGGTATTGTAACGATCACCACGATATCGACCGAATCGCAATTGGTTTGATGCAGTCCGAATCACAAATCCCCATCGCGGCATCCAGGAAGCGGCGATTCGCCGTCAGCCTCGCCCTGTTCTATTCGGCCATCTTCGCGGTTTCGGGCACGCATCTGCCGTTCTTCCCGGTGTGGCTGAAGGCGATCGGCATTGATGCGACCTGGATCGGGTTCATCAACGCGCTGCCGGCGATCACGCGCTTCACCACGCTGCCGCAAGTGACCGCCTTCGCCGAAAGGCGACATGCCATCCGCGCTGCGATGATGGTGTCGGTGCTGGCAACGGCGATCGGATTTACGGCGGTCGGCCTGCAGCAGCAGCCGCTGGCGCTGTTCCTGATCTACGCGCTGACCTGCATGATGTGGACGCCGACGATGCCGCTGACCGATGCCTATGCGCTGCGCGGTGTCGCCCGTTTCGGGCTCGATTACGGACCGCTGCGGCTGTGGGGCTCGGCGGCCTTCGCCGCCGGCTCGCTCGCCTGCGGCTATCTCATCGACAGCATCGCCGCGCGCGACCTGATCTGGATCATCGTCGCATGGGCCGTCGTTGCGGTCGGAGCCAGCCTGCTGCTTCAGCCGCTCGACGATGTCAGGCGCAAGACGACGGAGCGGCATGCCGGCAAGGCGCTCCTGCGCGATGCCGGCTTCTGGGCGATCATCGCCTCGGCCGCGCTGATCCACGGCAGCCACGTCGCCTACTACACCTTCTCGGCCATCGACTGGCAGCTCCATGGGATCAGTGGACTGACGATCGCGGGGCTGTGGACGCTGGGCGTGATCGCCGAGATCGTCGTGTTCGCGCTGTCGCCGCGCTTCTCGGCGCATCCATCCACGATGATTGCGATCGGAGGCGTAAGCGCCGTGGTGCGCTGGATCGTCACCGCCAACGAGCCGCCGCTGGCGCTGCTTGCGATCGTTCAGCTCGGCCACGGCCTCACCTTCGGCCTGACCGTTGTCGGCACCATGAATCTGCTGGTGCAGCGTGTGCCTCCGCATCAGATCGCGCGCGGGCAGGGCTATTATGCGGCCTGCAACGGACTGCTCGGCGCGACGACCTCGATTGCCTCGGGCGCGATCTATGCCCGCATCGGCGACGGCCTGTACTACGTCATGGCGGCGATGGCCGCTGGCGGCGCGCTTCTGATCTGGTCGGCGCGGCACCGGCTCAAGGCTCAGCCCCAGAGCGAGGCGTCCGGCGGATAGACCAGGCTGTCGTCATAACGCAGCCCATGGTCGCGGTCGCGCGCCAGCAGCAGCGGGCCGTCGAGATCGACGTAGCGCGCCTGCGGCGTCACCAGCATCGCCGGCGCCATCGACAGCGAGGTTGCGACCATGCAGCCGATCATGATCTCGAAGCCGAGCGCCTGTGCGGCATCGGCCATGGCGAGCGCCTCGGTCAGGCCGCCGGTCTTGTCGAGCTTGATGTTCACGGCGTCATAGCGCTCGCGCAAGGGCGCAAGCGAGGAGCGGTCGTGCACGCTCTCGTCGGCGCAGACCGCGAG
>NZ_JALBGZ010000912.1:0-2166 GCF_023006515.1 Bradyrhizobium sp. PRIMUS42 | reverse complement strand
CGTCAGGAGCTCGGCCTGCGGCAGCCGCATCCGCTCGACGGCACGCAGCGCCTCGGTGATCTCGGCCGCACTCATCTGCGCGAAATCCTTCTTCTGGAGGATTTCCTTGTCGGAGACCGACAGGCGCAGATCCTGCTCCTGATGCTGCGGCGTCTCGGTCATGCGCGGCCGCGACATCGCCTCCTGCACGCGGCGCGAGCCGGCCTGCGGCTTTTTCTTGGCCTCGTCCGGCAGCGGCACCGAATCGAGCATGTGCTTCCATTCCTCGGAGGCGCGGAAGAACAGGTTGAAGGCTTGCTTGAAGATCAGCGCGTGCTCGTGGCGCTTGACGAAGATCGCCTCCAACGTCGTGAAGACGTCGGCACGGTTGCCGATGTCGATCACTTGCAGCGCGCTCATGGCATCAATGACGGCGCCCGGGCCCACCGGCATGCCCGCCGAACGCAGCGCGCGGGCGAAGCCGACGATGTTGTCGGCGAACTGCTCGGTCTGCTCGGGGGCAAGGTGGTTGATGGCCATGGTTCAACACTCTCAGCCGTCATTCCGGGGCGCGCCCCTTGGCGCGAGCCCGGAATCCATAACCACGATCGGGAGTATGGATTCCGGGCTCGCGCTACGCGCGCCCCGGAATGACGAGTTCATTATGACGCACGCGCGTCAATTCTCGCTCGTCGCTTCCTTCAGCACCTTCTGCAGGGTGTCGCCCTGCATCCGGGTGATGTCGTCCTGGTACTTGAGCAGCGCGCCCAGCGTGTCGCCGACCACTTGCGGGGTCAGCGAGCGGGCGTCGAGCTCAGACAGCGCGGTGGCCCAATCGATGGTCTCGGCGACGCCCGGCGACTTGTAGAAATCCTGGTTGCGCAGCGCCTGGACAAAGCGCACGACCTGCTGCGACAGCTTCGCGGAGATGCCGGGCACGCGCGACTTGACGATCGCGAGCTCGCGCTCGGCGGCGGGATAATCCACCCAGTGATAGAGACAGCGCCGCTTCAGCGCGTCGTGGATCTCACGGGTGCGGTTGGAGGTGATGATGACGATCGGCGGGCTCGGCGCCTTCACCGTGCCGAATTCGGGGATCGTCACCTGGAAGTCGCTGAGGATTTCGAGCAAGTACGCCTCGAACGCCTCGTCGGCGCGATCGAGCTCGTCGATCAAGAGCACCGGTGGTCCGGCCACATCAGGCTCCAGCGCCTGCAGCAATGGCCGCTTGATCATGTAGCGGTCGGCGAAGATGTCGCTCGAGAGCTGGTCGCGATCGGTGTCGCCGGCGGCTTCCGCCATCCGGATCGCGATCATCTGCGCGGCGCTATTCCACTCGTAGACCGCGGAGGAGACGTCGAGGCCTTCGTAGCACTGCAGGCGGATCAGCTTCCGCCCCAGCGCCGCCGAGAGCACTTTTGCAATTTCGGTCTTGCCGACTCCGGCCTCGCCTTCCAGGAACAGCGGCCGACCCATGCGCAGCGAGAGATACGTCACCGTCGCCAGCGACCGCTCCGCGAGATAACCGCGCGATGTCAGGAGTTCGAGCATCGCATCGACCGATGCCGGCAAAGCACCGGAAGAATTGGCCGCTGAAGTCATGAAAAAGCCAGTCTCGCTACGCCCTCACCGGGGACAAGTTTGGGCCGAGGCGTGAGATCACCTCACTCCTTGGCGTTGGCGGCATCGACGGCGCGGCGCGTCAGCACGCCGATGAGATGCGCGCGGTACTCGGCGCTGCCGTGGATGTCGCTGTTGAGGCCTTCGGCCGGCACCTCGATGCCGTCAAGTGCCTTCGCGGCGAAGCGCTTCTTGAGCGCCTCCTCGAACGCGCTGACACGGAATACGCCTTCGGAGCCGGCGCCGGTCACGGCAACCCGCACATCAGAGGGACGCCGTGCCACAAACACGCCGACCAGCGCATAGCGCGAGGCCTGGTTGCGGAATTTGATGTAGGCCGCCTTCTTGGGCAGCGGGAACATCACCTTGGTGATGATCTCGTCGGCTTCCAGCGCGGTCGTGAACAGGCCCTGGAAATACTCCTCGGCCTTGAGGCGGCGCTTGTTGGTGACGATGGTCGCGCCCAGCGCGAGCACCGCGGCCGGATAGTCCGCGGTCGGATCGTTGTTGGCGAGCGAGCCGCCGATCGTGCCCTTGTGACGCACGGCGGGGTCGCCGATTCCGCCG
>NZ_JALBGZ010000911.1:0-2166 GCF_023006515.1 Bradyrhizobium sp. PRIMUS42 | reverse complement strand
AGGGCGCCGAGCGGCCGGTCCAGGACGAGCGCGCGCGTGCCGAGGTCCTCGCCGCGCTCGAGGCCGTCGATCTCGTCGTCATCTTCGAGGAGGACACGCCGATCGACTTGATCACCCGGATCAAGCCTGGCGTGCTGGTGAAGGGCGGCGACTACACCCGCGAGCAGGTGGTCGGCTACGAGGTCGTCGAGGAAGCCGGCGGAATGGTCGTGCTGGTCGACATCCTCCAGGGCTTCAGCACGACGGCGCTCGTGCATCGCGCACGGGGAGGCGACAAGTGACCGCGCTCGCACGCGAGACGACCGGCGAAATGTTGCTTCGCCGTCTGCGCAGTCCGGCCGCCTGGCGCGAGACCGTCGATATATTCGCGGTCCTGACCGCGGCATCGCTACCCTGGTCGACCTCGCTCACGGGAATCTTCAATGCGCTGATGCTGCTCTGCATGGTGCCGTTCCTCGACGTCCGCGCGTTCCTGCAATCGCTGAAGCGTCCGATTTGCATTGCGCCGATCGCGCTGGTCCTGCTCGCGCTGGTGGGGACACTCTGGTCGGACGCGACCTGGGGCGCGCGCTTCTACGCGGTCAATCCCACCATGAAGCTGCTCGTGCTGCCGGTCCTGCTCTATCATTTCGAGCGATCGCAGCGCGGCCACTGGATATTCATCGCCTTCCTGGTGTCCTGCGCCTTGATGTCGGTGATGTCCTGGCTGGTCGCCTTCTACCCGAACCTAGCGCTCAAGACCGATCCGCCCGAACGCGGCATCTTCGTCAAGAACTACATCAACCAGAGTCAGGAATTCGCGCTTTGCGCCGTTGCGCTCGCCTATCCGATCGTGACGCTGCTGCGCGAGAAGCGATATTGGTTCGCCGGGCTGCTCACGGCGCTGGCGCTGAGCTTCTTCGTCAATATGACCTTCGTGGTGGTGTCACGCACCGCGCTCGTCACCGTTCCGATCATGTTCGGTGTGTTCGCGCTGCTTCACCTCAAATGGCGCAGCATTGCGCTCATCTCTGCCGCTTTGCTCGTCGGCGCCGTTCTCGCCTGGCAGGCCTCGCCGCATTTGCGCCACACCGCCGAGAGGTTTTCCGACGACTACACGCGCTATGTCGAGAGGGGCGAGCCGACCTCGCTCGGCCTGCGGCTCGAGTTCTGGCGGAAGTCGCTCGGCTTCTTCGCAGAGGCGCCGATCATAGGGCATGGCACCGGCTCGACGCGCGGATTGTTCGAACGCGTCGCGACGCCCAGCGGTCTGTACCAGGCTTCTGCCGAGGTGATAGGCAACCCGCATAACCAGACCCTCAACGTTGCCGTGCAGTGGGGCGTGATCGGCATCGCGGTTCTCTACGCGATCTGGATCCTGCATCTGCTGCTGTTCCGCGGCGACGGGCTTGTCAACTGGATCGGGCTTCTGGTGGTGGTGCAGAACGTCTTCACCTCGCTGTTCAACTCCCATCTGTTCGACTTCCACGAGGGCTGGATGTACGTCATCGGCGTCGGCGTCGCCGGCGGCATGGTGATCCGGGCACAACAGCGCGAGGCGAAGATGGGGGAAGCCGGTTCCTGAGCGGCCGCGCGGCTGGCAAGTCTGGTCCAGATGGGCTATCAGCGCGGTCAGGTTGCATTTAACTGGGTTTTCATCGGTCGGCGGATGACGCGTCTTTCGCATCTCACCTTGCGCAATTTCCTGATCGCGCTCCACGACCTGCTGGCGACCGCGGCAGCGCTTTTTGCCGCCTTTTATCTGCGATTCGAGGGTGGTGACGGCTTCTTCGACCGCTTGCCGTTGCTGTTCCAGATCCTGCCCTACTTCCTCGCCTTCAGCGTGGTCGTGTTCTTCATCTTCAATCTGACCACGACGAAATGGCGCTTCATCTCGCTGCCTGACGCGCTGAACATCATCCGCGTCGCGACCGTGCTGACGGTCGCCCTGCTCGTGCTCGACTACATCTTCGTCGCCCCCAACGTCCGCGGCGCCTTCTTCCTCGGCAAGGTGACGATCGTCCTCTACTGGTTCCTCGAGATATCCTTCCTCAGCGCGCTGCGCATGGCCTACCGCTACTTCCGCTATACGCGGGTGCGGCGTCACGCCAGAGGCGGGGAGGCCGCGCCGACGCTGTTGATCGGCCGCGCCGCGGATGCCGAGGTGCTCCTGCGCGGCATCGAGAG
>NZ_JALBGZ010000910.1:0-2168 GCF_023006515.1 Bradyrhizobium sp. PRIMUS42 | reverse complement strand
CTGGCAACCGCGGTCAGCGTCGCGCCCGGCACCGCGGCGATCGCGCCGACATGCTGGTCGCGCGCGATCTTGCCGAAGCCGACGATGGCGATCCGAAGTTCCGTCACGAACTCTCTCCAGATTCCGCGGATGGCAACGCCTCGGACGGCGCGGTCTCGATCACGGCGCCCTCGTGGCGATGCATGCCGTTGTGAATGACGAAGACCATCGCCTCCGAGGCTGCCTCGGCATCGCCCGCTGCGATGGCATCGACGATCTTCTGATGCCAGAGCAGCACGGTTTCGCGGTCCTCCAGCTCGACCGGTGCGCTGAGCAGGAACGAGGCGCGCAGAGCCGCCTCGATGACGTGGCCGATCGAACGCATGAACAGATTGCCGGAGGCGCGCGCCACGGCGACGTGAAGCGCGAGATCGGCATCGGCAAAGCCGACGGAATCGGAGGCTTCAAGACGCATACGGTCCATACAGCGGCGAAGCTCGACGAGATCTTCCTCCGACCTCTGCGCCGCCGCAAGCATTGCGGCGCGCGGCTCGACAGCCAGACGTATTTCCGCAAGGTCGTTGAGGAAGCGCTTGTCGATGCCGGCGTCCAAGTGCCAGGCCAGCACGTCGGCGTCGAACATGTTCCAGGCCGCGCGTTCGCGCACGACGGTGCCGACGCGCGCCTTGGTGGTGAGCAGGCCTTTGGCGACCAGGGTCTTCACGCTCTCCCGCAGCACCGGCCGCGACACGCCGAACATCGCGATCATCTCGGCATCGCCCGGCAGACGCGTTCCCTCCGCGTAGCGGCCGGCGATGATGTCGATGCCGATCGAGCGGGCGACCTCCGCATGGTTGGAGTGAGCCCGTCGCGTCGGGATGACGACGATGCGCGAGGTCATGTCGCGGCTCCCAAGCTCTTCGTTACCGGCCGGCGCGCGAGCGCGACCAACCCCTGCTGCAAGGCGATGAAGGCGAACAGCAAAACGCCGGTCGCGATCTTGGTCCACCAGCTCGACAGCGTACCATCGAAATTGATGTAGGTCTGGATCAGGCCCTGGATCAGCACGCCGAGGAAGGTGCCGATCACCGAGCCCTGCCCCCCCGTGAGCAGCGTGCCGCCGATCACGACGGCCGCGATGGTGTCGAGCTCGACGCCGACGGCAGAGAGCGAGTAGCCGGCGCTGGTGTAGAAGGAGAACACGATGCCGGCGATCCCTGCCAGCAGGCTGGACAGCATGTAGATCTTGATCGTCATCTTGCCCACAGCAACGCCCATCAGGCTCGCGGCGGCCCGGCTGCCGCCGAGCGCATAGACATTGGCGCCGAACCGGGTGAGCTGCAGCAGCAAGGCTCCGCCGATGACGATCACGAGCATGATGATCGCGATCGCCGTCAATCTGCCGCCGCCGGGCATCCGCAGCGCGAAGTCGGAAACCGTCGAATAGACGGGTGCCGTGATCGGCACCGATTCCGTGGACAGCAGGAAGCTCGCGCCGCGCGCCAGGAACATGCCGGCGAGCGTCACGATGAACGGTGGTAGATCGAAGACATGGATCACGGCTCCCATCGCCGCGCCAAAGGCTGCCGAGAGCGTGAGGATGGCAACGAAGGCGACCAGCGGCGGCATGCCCCAGCGCTCGACCGCGAGCGCGACGAAGACGGTGGTGAATCCGATCACCGAGCCGACCGAGAGATCGATGCCGCCGGAGATGATGACGAAGGTCATGCCGGTCGCGACGATGCCGAGGAAGGCGTTGTCGGTGAGGAGATTGCCGACCACGCGGGTCGAGGCGATGTTGGGGAATTGCACCGCGCAGAGCGCAAAGCCTGCGACGAGCACGATGGCCGTGATCAGGACGGGCGGCAGGCCTTTCATGCTTTGGTCCTCCGCAGCCGCGCAACGATGCCAGCAGAACCGGTCAGCTTCGGCGATTGCAACAGCAGCACCGCGAGCACCACCACCGCCTTGACCAGCAAGTTGAATTCCGGCGGATAGCCGGACAGCAAGATTCCAGTGTTCATGGTCTGGATGATAAGTGCTCCAAGCACGGCGAGCACGAGGCTGAAGCGGCCGCCGAACAGCGAGGTGCCGCCGATCACCACGGCCAGGATCGCGTCGAGCTCGAGCCAGAGGCCGGCATTGTTGGCATCCGCGCCCATGATGTCGGCCGCCGCGATCACGCCGGC
>NZ_JALBGZ010000090.1:0-13433 GCF_023006515.1 Bradyrhizobium sp. PRIMUS42 | reverse complement strand
AGCAGCACGGCTTCATCCGCGAGCGCGACATGCATCGCGTCGCGGTCGGCCTCGGAATAGACCGCGACCGTGCGCAGGCCCATGGCGCGGGCGGTGCGGATGACACGGCAGGCGATCTCGCCGCGGTTGGCGATCAGGAGCGTGCGAAAACGCCGGTAGAGCTTTGAGCGGTCCATCGCATCACATCCTGAACAGGCCGAATTTCGTCGGTTCGATCGGCGCATTCGACGCCGCCGAGAGGCCAAGGCCGAGCACCAGCCGCGTGTCGGCGGGATCGATCACGCCGTCGTCCCACAGCCGCGCGGTCGCGTAATAGGGATGCCCCTGGCTTTCATATTGCGCACGGATGGGCTCGCGGAATTTATCTTCCTCTTGCTTCGACCAGCTATCGCCCTTGGCCTCGATATTGTCGCGCCGAACCTGGCTCAGCACCATCGAGGCCTGCTCGCCGCCCATCACCGAGATGCGTGCGTTCGGCCACATCCAGAGGAAGCGCGGCGAGTAAGCGCGGCCGCACATGCCGTAATTGCCGGCGCCATAGGAGCCGCCGATCACGACGGTAAATTTTGGCACCGAGGCGGTCGCGACCGCCGTCACCAGCTTGGCGCCGTCGCGCGCGATTCCGCCGGCCTCGTATTTCTTGCCGACCATGAAGCCGGTGATGTTCTGCAGGAACACCAAGGGAATGCCGCGCTGGCAGCACAGCTCGATGAAATGCGCGCCCTTCAGCGAGCTCTCGCTGAACAGGATGCCGTTGTTGGCGATGATGCCGACCGGATGGCCCCAGATATGGGCGAAGCCGCACACCAGCGTCGTGCCATAGAGCTTCTTGAACTCGTCGAACTCGGAGCCATCCACCACGCGCGCGATGATATCGCGCACGTCGAACGGCTTGCGACCGTCGACGGGCACCACGCCGTAGATCTCCTCCGCTGCGAACAGCGGCTCGCGCGGCTCGTGCATATTGAGGTTCGGCCGCACCGACGGTTTCAGCGTGCCGACGATGCGCCGCGCGATGCCGATCGCGTGCGCATCGTTCTGTGCGTAATGGTCGGTGACGCCGGATTGACGCGAGTGCACGTCGGCGCCGCCCAGCTCCTCGGCGCTGACGACCTCGCCGGTCGCGGCCTTCACCAGCGGCGGACCACCGAGGAAGATGGTGCCCTGGTTGCGCACGATGATGCTCTCGTCCGACATCGCCGGAACATAGGCGCCGCCGGCTGTGCAGGAGCCCATCACGATCGCGATCTGCGGAATGCCAGCTGAGGACATCTGCGCCTGGTTGTAGAAGATGCGGCCGAAATGGCGCTCGTCCGGGAAGATCTCGTCCTGCAGCGGCAGGAAGGCGCCGCCGGAATCGACCATGTAGACGCAAGGGAGGTTGTTCTGCCGCGCAATGTCCTGCGCGCGCAGATGCTTCTTTACCGTCATCGGGTAATAGGTGCCGCCCTTGATGGTGGCGTCATTGGCGACGATCACACATTCGCGGTCCGCGATGCACCCCACCCCGGTGACGACGCTCGCCGAATGCACGTCGCCGCCATAGAGGCCATACGCCGCGAGCGGCGACAGCTCCAGGAACGACGTGCCGGGATCGACCAGCAGGTCGACGCGTTGCCGTGCCAGCATCTTGCCGCGCGCGGTGTGGCGGTTGCGCGAGACCTCGCCGCCGCCGCCGGCGACCTGACTGAGCTTTTCGCGCAAGTCCGCGACGAGGGTGCGCATGGCCTCGGAATTGCGCGCAAAGTCTGATGAAGACGGATCGATGCTGGAATGGAGCGGCATGATGATTCCAATGAGGTGAAAGTTTTAAGCCGTCTCGGCCATCAGCTCGCGGCCGATCAGCATGCGGCGGACCTCCGAGGTGCCGGCCCCGATCTCGTAGAGTTTTGCGTCGCGCCAGAGACGCCCCACAGGGAATTCGCTGGTGTAGCCGACGCCGCCGAGCGCCTGGATCGCCTCGCCGGCCATCCACGTTGCCTTCTCCGCGGAATAGAGGATCGCAGCAGCCGCATCCTTGCGCAAGCTGCGCGCGTGGTCGGCGCGGTCGCACGCGCGGCCGACCGCATAGACATAGGCGCGCGTGGCCTGCCAGGTCGAATACATGTCGGCGAGCTTGCCCTGCATCAGCTGGAAGTCGCCGATCGGCTGACCGAACTGCTTGCGCTCGTGCATGTAGGGCACCACCGCGTCCATGCAGGCCGCCATGATGCCGAGCGGGCCGCCAGAGAGCACCGCGCGCTCATAATCGAGGCCGGACATCAGCACCTTGACGCCCTCGCCCACCTTGCCCATCACGTTCTCCTCCGGCACCTCGCACTCGTCGAAGAACAAGGGATAGGTGTTGGAGCCGCGCATGCCGAGCTTGTCGAGATGCTGGCCGTGGGTAAACCCCTTGAAGCCCTTCTCGACGAGGAAAGCCGTCATGCCGCGCGGGCCTGCCTCCGGATCGGTCTTGGCGTAGACGACCAGCACGTCAGCGTCGCCGCCATTGGTGATCCACATCTTCGAGCCGTTGAGGACGTAGCGGTCGCCGCGCTTGTCGGCACGCAGCTTCATCGAGACGACGTCAGAACCGGCGCCCGGCTCGGACATCGCGAGCGCGCCGACATATTCGCCGGAAATCAGCTTCGGCAAATAGCGCTGGCGTTGCGCGTCATTGCCGTTGCGGCGGATCTGGTTGACGCAGAGGTTGGAATGGGCGCCATAGGACAGCCCGACCGCGGCCGAGCCGCGCGAAATCTCCTCCATGGCGACGATATGGGCGAGATAGCCCATGCTCGAGCCGCCATATTGCTCCGGCGCCGTCATGCCGAGCAGGCCGAGGTCGCCAAAGCGCTTCCAGAGGTCTGCCGGGAACAGATTGGCCTTCTCGATCTCCGCGGCACGCGGAGTGATCTCCGCCTCCACAAAGGCGCGCAACGTGTCGCGCAGCAGGCTGATGTCTTCGCCCAGATCGAAATCGATGCTCGGGATGTTCAAGGCGATTCCTCCGTATTTTGGGGACCAAACCTAGCGGGGTCAGGGCCCATCTGCGGTCGAAAAGGTTGCATTTTCTGCCAAACTTGGCGAGGATTTTCCTTGGGAGTTCCGATGCCTTTTCAAGCCGCAACCGCGGTCCCGCGCCGCGCCGTCACCCCCGCCGCCTTTGTCCGCGGCGTGGTTGCCGCCTACGCAAGATACGGCCGGGATCCGGCCGAGGCGCTCAGCCGGGGTCAGGTAGCGCCAGACCTTGTCAATTCTCCGGATGGGCGGGTCACGGCCGCCCAGTTCGAGGCCCTGGCAGGCCATGCCATGCGTGAGCTCGACGACGAGGCGCTGGGCTGGTTCTCACGGCGCCTGCCCTTCGGCACCTACGGCATGCTGTGCCGCGCCTCGATCACGGCGCCGACGCTCGATATCGCGCTCAAGCGCTGGTGCCGGCATCACCGCCTGCTCACCGAGGACGTGCTGCTCGATCTCGAGGTTGGCGAAGAGACCGCTATGGTGTCCATCCGGGAGCTGCGCGATCTCGGGCCGTTGCGCGAATTCTGCCTCGTCACCCTGCTCCGCTACGTGCTCGGCTTCTCCTGTTGGGCGGTGGATTCCGCGATTGCGCTGCGTGCGGCAGAATTCCCGTACTCCGAGCCCAACCATGTCTCGGTCTATCCGACCATCTTTTGCCGGAGCATCCGCTTTGACGCGGACTGCGCCCGCATCGTCTTCGACAAGCATTATCTGTCGCTGCCGCTCACGCGCAGCGCCGCCGATCTCGACAACATGCTCAAGGGCGCGCTCAGGCTGACCGTGCTGCCCTATCGGCGCGACCGGCTGCTGGTCGAGCGTGTCCGCCGCGTGCTCCGCAATGCGCGCGGACGTAGCCTCGGGGCCGAGGACGTCGCGAGCGAGCTTGCGCTCTCCACCCGCACCATGCATCGGCGGCTGCGCGAGGAAGCAACCTCGCTGCGCGATCTCAAGGAAGAGGCAAAATTCGAACTGGCAAAACAGGAGCTGATGCGTGGCCGCACCCCGATCAAACGCATCGCGGAGATCGCCGGATTCCGCAACGAGAAGAGCTTTTCGCGCGCCTTCCGCAGCTGGACCGGCGCTAGCCCGCGCGAATTCCGCGGCCGCTATCGGTGAGGCGCGCAGGCCTCACGCCGCCGTCTCGACGTCCGAACCGGTCAGCGCCTTGACGGCGTCTTCGAGCGCCTTGGCATTATCGGTCAATTGCTGCTCGGATAGCTTCATCATCTGTGCGACGCGCGCGCAGCTCCGCGACAGGAATTCGATGTTGAGCAGCCGCATGGCCTTGATGATCGTGCGGTAACGTTCGACATCCGAACCGACAAGGCCCGGCCGGATGACGGTTTTTCCATCGGTCGACAGCCCCAGCGATTTGTACATCTCGCGTTCCAGGATCGGCCAATCGTCGAGCAGACGCGACATCTTCTCGCTTTCGACGTCGTCGAATCCCGCCAGAAAATCTTCCGTACTGAAATTGCCGCGTGTCCGCGATTCAACCGTCAGATCCTCGATCACGCGTGGGATCTGCTGGATCCGGCGCTCGCGCTCGTCGGACGATAGCGCGTCGGCGGAGAATTTCTGGATGATCTCGGACCTGAACCGGTAGCCCATGCGGATGGCGGTCAATAGCGAGAGCAGCTTGCTCGACAATCCGGTCAGCGGCCCGCCGACCTCCTCGATCGCCAGGAATTCGCAGCGATAGTCGCCATCGCCCTGGACACGAGCTCGGTGCAGCAAGGTCCGGTAGCGCCGGCCGCCGCGCCCGATCAGCACGGCCTGCGGCGCAATGAACTCGTTCTCGCGCGCCGCAAGCAGTATCTGCGCGGTTTCCTCAAGCCATTTGTAGACGAAGTTCTGCCTTCCAGTTTCCGTATTTGCCAGCTTCTGGACCTTGCACCAGAGCACGGACTGCGCCTGGATGGTGAAGAGATCGCCGAGCACATTGTCTTCGCCGGTGAACTGGGCCGCAGGTGGAATCTGCCCATGGGCGAGTTCGGCGTCGGATGCCACGAAGTGTACGCGCGGATAGCCGTCGAATTCGCGAATCTCGCCGAACAGACCGCTATCCAGCTTGCCGACCAGCCCGCGCAACTCGTTGGCATCGACGTCGATGGCGTTCCTCTCGAAAACGCCGATCAACTCCCTGATGAGTTGATCCTTGCTCGTCAGCATCTGCAAGTGGCTGAGCGGACCCGGCGGGTTCACGTTCGGGCGGATCAGGCAGAAGATCCGGCGATCGGTGGCTGCCGGCTTTGCGGCGGCAAAATATCCGGCTTCATAAAAGCACCAGGACCAGTCCTCGTAGGGCGCGCCGTAAAGCAGAAACAGGCTTTGCGCTGTGCGAAGATGATGCTCGATAGAGGGCCGCCATTCATTGCCGCGCGGGATGTCCTCCGAAATGAAGACATCGATTTGTCCATGCGAAGCGGTTTCAATGACCTTCTTCATCGCACGGGCTGTCCGGCCGTATTCAGACCGGTGGCTGATGAAAATCGGGTTGGGAGCCATGACGCGCTTCCCCTGGGTACAATCCGGCCCATTTACAATTCGGGCGATCTCTGGGAAGCATGGACCCGCGCAGATTGCTGCTCTGTGAAGGAGTTCACACGGCCGCATCTAATTTTGGGGCCGACGTACTTACGCTTCAGCATTGCCAGGGGCTGAGGCTTGCGCTGAGACGTGCACGCGATCTCGCGCGCCTCTCATGAATTTACGGCCCCCGAGATAAAAACCTCGGAGGCCGCAACCCCCTCGAAACCGGGTTCGAATTCGGGCGTCAGTTGGAGTTGGTCTGCGCGCCGGGTCGAAGCTTGGTGCGCGACTGCGAGTGCTTCGGCTGATAAGCGAGAGAATCGTTGGTGCTCTTCGCACCGCTCTGCGAACACACGCCGCCGATACCACCGGCCGCAGCGCGGCAGGTCTCCATCGTCGGATAGCCGCAACCGTGAGCGGCCTGGGCGCCGTTGGTGATGCAGTATTCTTCCGCCTGCGCGGCCGGCGCGGTCATCAAGAGAAACGCGGAGGCGAACAGCGTCGCAGTGGATGCGACGAACGTCTTCGAGGTCGAGGTCATCTTGTCTTTTCCTGCTTCAGGGTCCCACAAAAGAGTCCTCGGCATGCGACGCAGGCTGAGGGTTCACACCTGGCATCTAGGCGGCGCACTGGTTCCGGCAAACACGGTTCGGCGCATTGCAGGACTTCGTAAATCACATGTCACAGTTATGTGAGCTACTCAGTTTTTGTGACGGTGTACTGCTTTTATGAGCCGGCACGCCGGGAGCGGGTGTCCCCTAACCCGCCGACGCAGCTGCCGCGACGTCCTGCAACGGCAGCGGGGTATCCTTGGCAACCCCCAACACAGGGAAGCTGCGAACGTTCTTCACATCAGGCATTGCTGCGAAATGCAGCAGCTGCCGGTGCATGCTCTCGACGCTCGGCGCCACGCATTTGAGGAGATAGTCGGTGTCGCCTGAAATCCGCCAGCACTGCTGGATGCGCGGGATCGCAGCGATCGAGCTCTCGAACGCCTCCAGCACCGGCTGGGCCTGGCTGCCGAGCTGGATCGAGACGAACGATACCACCTCATAGCCGAGCCGCCGCTCGTCGATGACGGCGCGCACCGCCCGGATCACGCCGCGGCTGAACAGCGATTTCAGCCGCCGCAGGCAGTTGGGCGCGGAGACACCGACGCGCAGCGCCAGCTCGTTGTTGCGGATACGCCCGTCCGCTTGCAGCTCCGAGAGGATCTTCAGATCGACGCCGTCGAGCTGGTCACGCCCGGCCATACCCCAACCTCGTCATGGTCGTGTCATGCGAGGCAGCGAAGCACGCGGGAGATTTGGTGCCAAGGGCGATTGGAGGCCGGGACTTACATTCGCCAGGGCGTGTCAACTGTTTACGAACGATCGTGCAGCCCCGAATCCAAGACCGTAAAGCTTAGCCGTTTGCCGAGTGGCTTGCGTCGAATTTTGGCTAGCCCGCGCTCGACACAATAGCTGGCTACCGGAGATGGCCTGCCGTCGATCCTCATTAGCCCGCTGTGCGAGCCCCGACGCTCGGCGTTGAGCCAGCGCAAAAAGGGCATCGCCGCGCATGCTTCTTTCGTTTGTCGCTGCTCATGGCGTGTTCTCGGACCAGGCGTCTGCCGCCCCCTCAATGCGTCCAGGGCTCGCCGCGGCGGAACGAGAAATTGTCGGCATAGGCGACCGGGCGACGGATCGAATCCTGCGGCTCGATCACCTGGTAGGCGATGCCCTTGCGCTCGCAATAGGCGATCGCCTCCTCCTTGGAGGGGAAGCGCAGCGTGATCTGCTGCTTCATGTCACCTGACGACGTCCAGCCCATCAGCGGCTCGACCGAACGCGGCAGCTCCGGTTCGTAGTCGAGCTGCCATTCCCTGGTCTTGGAGCGTCCGGATTGCATCGCGTTCTTGGCGGGCTTGAAAATCCGTGCGGTCATTAGCGGTCCGGCCTCTTCGTCTTTATCGTTCGATTTCGATGCGTCACGGTAGCAGTTGGTGGAAACCTCAGGGATAGTATAGAGACACCGATTGGGAACTGATCGGTGATTCCGGGGCCCCGGCACCCTCGCCTACGGTATAGTCATTATGCTGCACCGTGACAATTGCGTACCCGCCTTCCGCGCTGGGGTCCCGCCCGGCGGCACTGGCTTGCCGACATCAGTGTAACCGTCCCCTCCGAGAGCTCCCGTCGCATGTCCTTCCTGAACATCAACGCCACGCTCCCTGACAAAGGCCGTGACCTCAGGCTCGACCTGTTTCGAGGGGTCGCGAATTGGGCGATCTTCCTCGACCACATTCCGGACAACGTCGTGAACTGGATCACGACGCGCAATTACGGCTTTTCCGACGCCGCGGACCTGTTCGTCTTCATCTCCGGCTACACCGCCTCCTTCGTCTATGCACGGATGATGCTGGACCGCGGCTTCCTCGTCGGCGCCACCAGGCTCACCAAGCGGGTGTGGCAGCTATACGTCGCCCACATCATCCTGTTCGTGATCTATATCGCCTCGATCAGCTATCTGGCGCTGCGCTTCGGCGATTCCGAGATGATCAACGAGTTCAACGTCGCCGGCCTCGTCGACAACGCCACCGAGACGCTTCGCCAGGGCCTGTTCCTCCGCTTCAAGCCGCTCAATCTCGACGTGCTGCCGCTCTACATCGTGCTGATGGGGCTGTTTCCGCCGGTGCTGTGGTTCATGCTGCGCAAGCCCGACCTCACGATGGTGCTGTCGATCGTGCTGTGGCTGGTCGCGCGTCACTTCGGCTGGAATCTGAACGCCTATCCGGCCGGCCAGTGGTACTTCAACCCCTATTGCTGGCAGGTGCTGTTCGTGTTCGGCGCCTGGTGCGCGATGGGCGGCGCGCGCCGCTCGATGACGCTGATCAACGCGCCGGTCACGCTCTACCTCTGCCTCGGCTATCTCCTGTTCGCGCTGGTCATGACCATGGCCGGCCGCTTCCCCACTTTCGGCGGCATGTTTCCGGAGTGGCTGTTTTCGGCCTTCAACCCGAACGACAAGACCAACCTCGCGCCCTATCGCTTCATCCACTTCGTCGTGATCGTGATCCTCGTGATCCGCTTCGTGCCGAAGGAATGGCCGGGGCTCGAATGGAAGGTGTTCGATCCCTTGATCGTCTGCGGCCAGCAGTCGCTCGCCGTGTTCTGCGTCGGCGTGTTCCTGTCCTTCGTCGGCCATTTCGAACTGTCGATGAGCTCGGGCTCGCTGCTCGCGCAGATCTTCGTGAGCGTCGCCGGCATCGCGATCATGACGACGGTGGCCTATTACATCTCGTGGTCGAAGAAGCAGGACAAGCCGCTGAAGCCGCCGCCGCCCAAGCCGGGGGCAACCGCGACGAAGGCCGCCTGAGCCGGGAGCGCTGCCGTTCTACGCTGACGCGCGATGTTGGCTCATTCCAGGCTCATTGCGCTTCAGGCCGCTTCCTCGCCGTCGAACTCGGTGAATTTCCTGTAGATCCAATCGCGGCCGTCATGACGGCGCCAGACCTTGCCGACCACGAGCTGCCCGTTGATCGAGCGGCGGGGCACGATCACGGTCCAGAGGTGCCAGATCTCGCTCCAGCTCGATTGCGGATCGGCGGTTTTGAAGTTGCGATCGAAAGACATGGCGCAGAACTCACAGGATACGCGCGCTGCGACGAACCGTGACCTTGTGTGAGCACGAATTGCAGGTAGCCCATCGCGAGCCGGAATCGATCTGATAACGATCGCCAAGGCTGCCGCAACAACCGCTCATCCTTAACCTAACCGATCAACCTTACCTCTCGTGGCTTCGGACCGGAATCGGTTGAAAAAGAGCGTCGATCTTTTTAGAGTGTTTCGTGATTTGAGATGGCCGCGCCAGGCGCGTGGCAATTTGATTGAGCTGACGTCACATTTTGTAATTGAATTTCGAGACGATTCGTCGGGACGACCAAAATGAATTTGCACTATGCACGTCTGCGCCTGGCGCTGCGAATGATGGCGGTCGCAAAGACGCCGGCGCAAGAGGCGCCGCAAGCCGCCAACGACAACCAGATGGTCTGGCCGTTCGTCCCGTTTCCGCCGGGCTGGCACGCCTCGGGTTGATCGGCCGGATCTGACAAAAATGGCGTCCGAAAAGCGCAACGCCGCGCAAGCGGAATATCATCGCTTGGCGGCGTCCGTTTAGACATTGGGCGCTGAAATCCCCAACACACATATGTCTTTGGCGACAGCCAAAGGTTCGATGCGGCGTCGGCAATTCTGCCCCAGTCTCAGGCGCGCCGCGATCGGATCAGGGGCCGGCGCTTGCGCTTGACGCAGCCTGGGCATCGGACTGAAGCGTGCGTCGCGCGCCTCGTCGAGGTCTGGACGCTCGGTCATGCCGATGCGGGCAGAATTCCATTGTCGCGCCCTTCGCCGGACAGCAACCAATCACTGCGCACCGCGTTGCAGCTTTTTCCCGTCCATCAGGGGCATCCGAGGTGTCCGCGATCCGCGCGCGCCCGCCTGCCCTCATGTCCATGTGAGCTGGAGCGCGGCCGGTGAATTTTCGTGAACGAGCCGAAACCAATGAACAGCAGGCAGCAGGGCAAGCGTGCCACGTCGATACGCCTGAGAAAGTCGCCGAGACGCCGGAGCCCGGAAGCTCTCTGCTCGCGTTCTGTGGGCTCGGCATTGCGGGGATAGCGATGCTGGGCTGGATCTGCGCCCTCGCCTGGATCGCCTGGCGCCTGGTCAATTGGCTCTTATTCTGAACGCAGCGCCGGGAAGCCAGAGGCTCAAGCCGGTGGGCATCGGGCTTGAAGATCCCCCGGGGGGAGGTCGGGACTGGTCGGGGCAGCTGGATTCGAACCAACGACCTGCAGTACCCAAAACTGCCGCGCTACCAGGCTGCGCTATACCCCGAATGTCCGGCGAGCCCCGTCGATACACGCTTCCAAAGGCGCCAGCAAGCTTACAGACTCGCGCCAGCAAGGCTGGCAACGCCCCTCGCCTGCCCGCCCT
The DNA here is from genome assembly GCF_023006515.1 of Bradyrhizobium sp. PRIMUS42. Lineage (NCBI taxonomy): Bacteria > Pseudomonadati > Pseudomonadota > Alphaproteobacteria > Hyphomicrobiales > Nitrobacteraceae > Bradyrhizobium > Bradyrhizobium sp. PRIMUS42. Next base: position 2,919 of record NZ_JALBGZ010000090.1, on the reverse strand, counting down.
ATTTGCTGCCGAACAGCGGGTGGCCGACGCGGTCGCCGGGGCGGATGCCGTATTTCTGCGCCGTTCCCGCCACCACCTCCAGCACGGCCCGGGCGGGCCCCCGGGACGAGATGATCTTCGTCGACATCGGCTCGGTGTTCTCGGCGATGCGCAGGATGCGGCCGTTGGCGCCGATGAAGATCATGTCGAGCGAGACATAGGTGTTCTTCATCCACATCGAAATTTCCTGCTCGGGATTGAAGTCGAACAGCATGCCTCTGCCGTCGGCCAATTCCTTGCGGTACATCAGGCCGGTCTGCTTCTCCTCCTCGGTCGTCGCCATTTCCACCGAGAACACCTGCACCCCGTTCTTGGTGACGATCTCCAGCGGCTGGAAGCTGGCGGCGCCGGCGGGCACGCTGGCGACGGCACAGCCGGCGATGACGAGGATGGCGGCAAGCCAGCCCTTCAGAGCGGACCAGACAGCGTTCCGATCAAGATTCATGGGTGACACTCGAGGCGTGGGACGGGAACCAGTCCTTACGCGGCGATCGCCTGAAAAGCCAGAGGCGCGCCGGCCTGCCAGCGCGCCTCTGCTCACGATTGCGGGACCCGTAATAGCGGCAGTAGGCGCCCTTAGTGCGACTGCAATCCCGGCGATCCGGTCTCGGGATGGATCTCGGCCGCCATCATGCCCTTGGAGCCGGGCCCGAAGCGGACCAGAACATACTGGCCGGGCCTGAGCTCGGTCATGCCGAAGCGGCGCAGCGTCTCCATGTGCACGAAGATGTCGGGCGTACCCTCGCCGCACGTCAGGAAGCCGAAGCCGCGCAGCCGATTGAACCATTTGACCTGGGCCCGTTCCAGCCCGCTGGTCGCGGTGACCGTGACATGGGTGCGCGGCGGAAGCATCTGCGCCGGATGGATCGCGGTCGACTCGTCCATCGAGACCACGCGGAACGCCTGGTAACCCTTGGCGCGCTGAATGCACTCGACGACGATGCGGGCGCCTTCATAGGCGGTCTGAAAGCCGTCGCGCCTGAGCACGGTAACGTGCAGGAGCACGTCCGGCCAGCCATTGTCGGGAACGATGAAGCCGTAGCCTTTGGAGGCGTCGAACCATTTGATGACGCCATGGACTTCGACGAGATTGGCGCTGGCCTCACCCAACCCGCTGAAGGGACTGAGCGCACTGTCGCGACCGGCGCTGCCGTGTTCGCCCGGCGCGATCCGCCCGGACGATACTCCCTGCCCGGGAACTCCGAGCTTCTTCGACTCAAATCCGTCCGACGACCCCATAACCCCGGACCCCACACTGCCATGCAACCCGCCACATTGGCGGCGCTCGAATCACGCGTCTTAAGAGAATGTTCTCAATTGGACGCGACGCGAATCTTTCGACTCAAAAGATAACACTCCCGGTTGCGAGGCATAGATAAAAAAGAGATTCGCCGGAACCTATGAACAGCTTGCACAGCCGCGAATCAAACTGATGCCTCAATTGCCAGCAAAGGGACCGAGCGTTTCGCCGATGTCGTGGTGGATGACGAGGTCGGCGATGTCGTCCTGTTCGGTCGGCTCGCGATTGATGATCACCAGACGTGCACCGGCGTTCTTCGCCATCATCGGAAAGCCCGCCGCCGGCCAGACCACGAGCGAGGAACCGATCGCGATGAAGAGGTCGCAGGCGCGCGACAACGCGGTCGCGCGCTGCATTTCCTCGTCCGGCATCATCTGGCCGAAGGAGATCGTGGCGGTCTTCACCGGCTCCTCGCAGACGGTACAATTGGGCGCGACGCCGTCGCCGTCGAAGCGACGCTTCACCCAGTCGAGCGGATAGGCCTGTCCGCATCCGATACAACGCGCATAAGTGGTATTGCCGTGAAGTTCAACCACGTGCTCGCCGGCGAAGCCGGAGGCCTGGTGCAGATTGTCGATGTTCTGGGTAATGACGGCGGGAATTTTGCCCGCGCGGTAGAGCGAGGCCAGCGCGCGATGGCCGCGGCCGGGCTTCGCCGCCGCAAAGACCTCCTCCATCGCAAAACGGCGACGCCAGGATTCGTCTCGCGCTGACTGGCTCGCGACGAATTCGTCGAACGGGATCGGACGGTTGCGCGTCCAAATTCCGCCGGGCGAACGGAAGTCGGGAATGCCGCACTCGGTCGAGATGCCGGCGCCGGTGAAGGGCACGATGGTCCTGGCCTCGGCGATCATGTCGCCGAGCCGTTCAACGCCGCTCTGAAGATCCGATGCAATCAAATCGCGGCCTCCCGATTCGTTTTTGCCCTGGCAGCAACATGCGCAAGCGGCAAGATTGTTGACGCTCTTATCAAGCGCTAACGCAATGCGCTCGGCAATTTTTTCCGGCCTTCGCATATCACAATCCTGCAATGCCTCGTCCCCATTGACGCCCCATTCAGGAGGATCAATGGATGTGTGAATGCGACTCAAGATGATGCGGCGGCAGTACTTGAGCTCAGTAGTAGAAACCGAGGGGATGGCCATGACCGAAGACGAAGAACGCAAAGCCCGTGAGCGCGATGAGATCGCCGCCCGTGTTGCCGCCTTCCGTGCCACGCAGGAAAAATTCAAGCGTGAGCGCGAGGAGTATTTCGTGTCGACGCTAGAGAACGCCCGCAAGGTCGAGCGGCCCTCGCTTTGGCCGTAAGATACGCCTGATCGATGCGCATGAAAAAAGCCCGGAGCATCGCCCCGGGCTTTTCGCTTGCCACTTACCAATGGCGCCAGTGGTGGTGGTGCCGGTAGTAAGGGCCGCCGCCGTAATAGGCGTAGGGGCCAGACCCGTAATAGTAGCCGGGCCCGTCATAATAGCCGTAACGGGGACCGTAATAGCCGTACGGATGCGACGCTGCGACCGCTCCCGCGGTGATCGCGCCGGCGGCGAGGCCGAATGCGAGGCCCGGACCGATGCCGAAGAAG
>NZ_JALBGZ010000909.1:0-2177 GCF_023006515.1 Bradyrhizobium sp. PRIMUS42 | reverse complement strand
AAGGCCTGCGCCGCACCAAGCGCGCCCAGCGGCGCGGCGAAGGCTGCAGCCAGTCCCGCCTGAAGCAGATGGCGCCGGTCCAGTCCTGAACCGCTGCGCTTATTGTCGTTGTCCATCAGTCCCCGCTCCTGCGCTGGCACAGCTCCGCCGCTTACGCAACGTGCCGCGTTGCGCATGTTCCGTTCGGAGATGCGTTGAGAGAATGTCGTTCTGCGGCGGTCATGTGCCGCGTTGATGCGATGCGCAAATCATGCGGCGCACGCGACGCATCGTCAATGAAATGGAATTTCGAATGTTGCGCGAAGCGAAGTCATTATCTCCATCGCCGCACGCGGCAACGATGAAAGGATTTTTGCGAATGCGGCTGGCAACTCCGCGCGAGGCGACCACACATGTGCATCATTCCTGTGCATCTCGCCCTCGCAAGCATGCCGTCTTCTCGCGCGCGGCCATTCGATGAAACGTCCTTGCCTGACGCACGCGCAATACGGACGGCCATTTCATTGACTGCGCACAGCGCGATCATAGACTTGATCGTCTCGCTGCATCGTTCGCTCACACGTCGTGAGCAAAGCAACAAGACAGGCCACATGCGCATCAACTCCCGTCGTCATCCCATCACCCGCCGTCTCGCGGCATCGCTGCTTGCCGCCGCCGTCACCTTGTCGACGACTGCCGCATCGTTCGCGGCCGACACCGTCGTGCTGCGCGTCGGCGACCAGAAGGGCGGCAACCGGTCGCTGCTCGAGATCTCCGGCTACGCGAAAGACTTGCCCTACAAAATCGAATGGTCGGAATTTCCCGCGGCCGCGCCGATCCTAGAAGCGCTCAACGCCGGTGCGCTCGACGTCGGCTATACCGGCGATCTCTCGTTCCTGTCGGTCTATGCGGCCGGCGCGCCGATCAAGGCAATCGGCGGCACCAGGTCGGACGCGAAGACGCAGGCGATTCTGGTGCGCCAGGATTCGCCGATCAAATCGGCTGCCGATCTCAGGGGCAAACGGCTCGCCGGCACGCGCGGCGGCTGGGGCCAATTCCTGATCGACGCCACGCTGGAGAAAGCAGAGATCAAGCTGGAGGATGCGACCTTCGCACCGCTGGGGCCGGTCGACGCCAAGATCGCGCTGCTCGCCGGCTCGATCGATGCTTGGGCGGTGTGGGAGCCCTACGTGTCGTTCGCGACGCTGAAGGACAAGGCCCGCGTGATCGCCGACGGCGAAGGCCTCACGCCGACCATCACCTTCATCGTCGCATCCGACAACGCCATCGCGACCAAGCGTGCAGCGGTGCAGGATCTGGTGCAACGGCTGAACAAGGAGCGGCTATGGTCGCTGGATCATGTTGCCGAGTACGCCAGGAACACGGCCGAGCTGACCAAGCTGCCGGAGGACGTGCTGCTTTCGGCCTACACCGCACAGCGCACCAGCCCGATCGTGATCGACGAGAATGTGGTGAAGGAGGTGCAGGCGGCCTCCGACCGCTCGACGCGTTACGGCATCCTGCCGAAGACGCTGGACGTGACTAAAGCCGTCGACCGCAGCTTCACCGCAGCGGCCGCCCAATCGAACTAGACGTGATGAACTTCGGACGAGCCGCGGGCTCGCTCAACCTCTCCCGCTTGCGGGAGAGGTCGGCGCAGCCGGGTGAGGGCTCTCTCCTCTTGGGGGTTCTCGCGCGTGGAGACACCCCCACCCCAACCCTCCCCCGCAAGCGGGAGAGGGAGCGCACCGTGTTCCTGGCGATAGGCGAACCCAGCAAGGCTGGAGGCGGCCACATGCGCGCAGTTCGTCTCAAAGCCGGCCCGTTGCATCTCGCCGCGATCGTGCTCCTGCATTTCGCCTGCATGAGCCTGATCGTCTGGCTCTCGCTCTAGCCGCGCGAGATGCTCACCAATACCGGCGATAATAGTGCCGGTGATAGACCCGGTACGGCCGGGAATAGCCGTAGCCATAGCCGTAATATGGGCGATAGGGCCGATAGTATCGCGGATAGGCCGGGGCATAACCATAGCCGCCGTAGTACGCCGGGGCGTAGCCATAGCCATAGCCCGGATAGCCATAGCCGCCGTAATACGGTCCGCCGCCATAATAGCCGTAGCCGTAAGGTGCGCCGCTGGCGATGGCACCGCCGATGATCGCGCCGGCTGCGAGGCCACCGAGGCCCCATCCCCAGCCGCC
>NZ_JALBGZ010000908.1:0-2177 GCF_023006515.1 Bradyrhizobium sp. PRIMUS42 | reverse complement strand
CGAACGCCAACGCCGGTACCGAGACGGTCTGGAGCGATGGCAAGTCCAGCACGACGGCGCCCAACAGCTCCGTCCAGACTGCCGCGACGACAAGCAGTGCGCCGTCGGCCGGCAACTCATCGAGCGCAGGCGCGGCAATAGCCGCCGCGGCTGCGGGTGCTTCCAGCGACAGCCCTGGAGCCAGCAACGGAAACTCCGGTGGCAACGGCAACAACGGAAACGGTAACAACGGCAATAACGGAAACCACGGCAACCATGGTGCTACTGGCAACGGCAGGGGCAACAACGGCGATGGTAACGGGAATGGCGGCGGCAATGGCCATGGCAACGGCTACGGCCACAACCGACACTGAAGCGGTTTCCTAGGGGATGAGTGGGGCGCACCTGCAGGAGTGGGTGCGGGGGAGGATCGGATTGAAACGCTATCGGCCACATATTCTCGTCGTGATCGCGCTTGCGATCGTGCTGTCCACGGGATGGCATGGTGCGCTTCGCAATGCGCTCACCGATCTGCGGTTCGCCTGGCAATCGCGCGACGCCAGCGGCAATGTCGTCGTGGTGGCCATCGACTCACCGTCCATCGATCAGATCGGGGTGTGGCCCTGGCCGCGCCGGCTGCATGCGGAGCTGTTGCACAGGCTCGAGGCCGCGGGAGCGGGGGACATCGCCTTCGATGTCGATTTCAGCACGCCGTCGGATCCGGCGTCCGACGAGGCCTTCGTCAAGGCTCTTCGCGAGGTCGGGGGTTCGACTATCCTGCCGTCCTTCAAGCAGCCGACGCCGAATGGTGGCGCGGCGCACGTCAATCGCCCCCTGAAGCCGTTCGCCAACCAGTCCTGGCCGGCCGTCGTGAACGTCGCAGTCGAATCCGACGGACTCGTTCGCCGTTATCCGTTCGGCGAGAAGCTCGGCGATGCCTTGATGCCGTCGATGGCTGTCGTGCTGGCCGGGCAGGACGCCAACCGGCGACCGCCCTTCCTGATCGATTTCAGCATTCGTGCAGCCTCGATTCCGATCGTCTCCTATGTCGACGTGCTGCGCGGCGATACCGCGACTCTCGACAAGGTCAGGGACAAGAAGATCATCGTGGGGGCGACCGCGCTCGAGCTCGGGGACAGGTTTAGCGTTCCAAATGGACGTATCCTTTCGGGGCCGGCTCTCCAGGCGCTGGCGGCAGAATCGATCCTGCAAAACCGGATGCTGCGCGGGACATCCGACATCGGCATGATCCTGGGCCTCGGCGCAATCTGCCTTCTGATGATGTATTCGTGGCGCCGCCTTTCACCAGGTATGCGCGTTGCAATCCTGATCTCGGCCGGGGCAGCCATCGAGCTGGTGGCGGTCCTTGTACAGGCCAAATGGCCGCTCATCATCAACACGTCGCTGTTCCACATTGCGATCGTCGCTTATCTGACGGCGATCGCCCTGGACGAGATCGATTTCCGTAGTCTCCTGGGACGCATCGCCGAGAGCCGCTTCCATCGCATCGCGATGTCGCTGGGCGACGGTCTCGTCTGCACCGACGAGAACCACCAGATCACGGTCTGGAATCCCGGCGCGAGCGCGATCTTCGGCTACATGCCGGCCGAGATGATCGGCCGTCCATTCGAAACGTTGTGCGCGGTGCCGGCGGACGGCGATGCAAGGCCGTCCATGCATGACGCCGCGCGCCAGGCACTCCTCGTTCCGGGCGGGGCGGTCGTCGTCGAGTTCGAGGGTCGGCGCAAGAATGGCGAAACCTTCCCCGTCGAAGCGAGCTTCTCGGGCTGGCAGGGAACGGATGGCTTTCAGTACGGCGCGATCCTTCGTGACATCTCGGTGCGCAAACGCGAGGTCGAACGCGTCAAATACCTCGCCGAACATGACGCGTTGACCGGTCTTGCCAATCGCAACACGCTGCATGCCGGGCTGGCCGGCATGATTGCGGATGCGAGGCGACAGCCTCGCGAGGTCGCATTGCTCGTAATCGGGCTCGACGGCTTCCAGCAAATCAACAACATGCTTGGGCATTCAGCCGGTGACCGCGTGCTGCGGGCCGTCGCTGAACGTCTCCGGATCGAGGCCGATGGCAAGGCGGTCGTGGCCCGCCTCAGCGGCGACGAATTCGCCATCGCGCTTGATTGTGCAGAGGCCGGCGAACCGATCGCGGCGTTCGCCGAGCGGATCGCGCAGGCGTT
>NZ_JALBGZ010000907.1:0-2178 GCF_023006515.1 Bradyrhizobium sp. PRIMUS42 | reverse complement strand
GATGGCGCGGGTGCGGGTGAAGTGGTCGAACAGCGCCTCGCCGTCGCCGCGGCGGATCGCGCGGGTGAGCTTGGCGAGGTCCTCGGTGAAGGTGCCGAGCATCTCCAGCACGGCCTCCTTGTTGGCGAGGAAGACGTCGCGCCACATCGTCGGGTCGGAGGCGGCGATGCGGGTGAAATCGCGAAAGCCGCCGGCGGAGAACTTGATGACCTCGGATTCCGTCACCTGCGCCAGCTCGTCCGCGGTGCCGACGATGGTGTAGGCGATCAGATGCGGCAGATGGCTGGTGATCGCGAGCACGAGATCGTGATGATCCGGCGTCATGACCTCGACCTTGGCGCCCATCGCCGCCCAGAACGCGCGCAGGCGATCGGTGGCCGCGGCGTCGACGCCTTCGGGCGGGGTGAGAATGCACCAGCGGTTGATGAAGAGCTCGGCGAAGCCTGAATCCGGACCCGAATGCTCGGTGCCCGCCACCGGATGCGCCGGCACGAAATGAACCGACTTCGGCAGATGCGGCGCCATGTCCCTGACGATCGCGCCCTTGACCGAGCCGACGTCGGAGATGACAGCGCCTGGCTTCAGGTGCGCGGCGATCTCCTGAGCCACAGGTCCGCAGGCGCCGACGGGAATGCAGAGGATGACGAGATCGGCATCCTTCACCGCTTCCGCATTGGTCGCCACGACCTGATCGACGATGCCGAGCTCCATCACCCGCGCGCGCGTCTTCTCCGAGCGCGCGGTTGTGACGATCTCGCCCGCCAGGCCCTGGAGCTTCGCAGCGCGCGCGATCGAGCCGCCGATCAGGCCGAAGCCGATCAGCGCGACACGCTGGAAGTGCGGATCCGCGCTCATTTGCCGGCCACGAAGTCGCGCAAGGCATCGACCACGAGGCGATTGGCTTCCTCGGTGCCGATGGTCATGCGCAGCGAATGCGGCAGGCCGTAGTTCTTCAACGCGCGCAGCACCAGGCCGCGCTTGGTGAGGAAGGCGTCGGCATCATCAGCGGTCTTGCCCTTGTCGGTCGGGAAGTGGATCAGCACGAAATTGGCGACGCTCGGCGTCACCTTCAGTCCGAGCTTGCCGATCTCCTCGGTGAGCCAGTTGCGCCAGGTCTCGGTGAACTGCTTCGACATCGCCTGGTGCGCAGTGTCCTCGATCGCGGCGACCGCGGCATACATCGCGGGTGTCGACACGTTGAAGGGACCGCGGATGCGGTTGACGGCGTCGATGATGTGCTCGGGACCGAACATCCAGCCGATGCGCAGCGCCGCGAGGCCGTGGATCTTCGAGAATGTGTGCGTCACCACCGTATTCTCGGTGGTGGCGACGAGCTCGATCCCCATCTCGTAATCGTTGCGCGAGACGTAATCGCAATAGGCGGCATCCAGCACCAGCAGCACGTGCGAGGGCAGGCCGGCGCGCAGCCGCTTGACCTCGTCGAACGGCACGTAGGTCCCGGTCGGATTGTTGGGGTTGGCGAGCCAGACCAGCTTGGTGCGCGGCGTCACGGCTTTCAGGATGGCGTCGACGTCGCAGGTGAGGTTGGTCTCCTGCGCGACGACATTCTTGGCACCGACCGCCATGGTCGCGATCGGGTAGACCAGGAAACCGTGCGTGGTCGAGATCGCCTCGTCGCCGTGGCTGAGATAGGTGTGGGCGAGCAGGTTGAGGATCTCGTCCGAGCCGGCGCCGCAGATGATGCGGTTGGGATCGAGCCCGAAGGAACGGCCGATCGCCTCGCGCAGCACGCGCGAGGTTCCTTCCGGATAGTCCTCCAGATGGTCCGCCACGCGCTTGAACGCCTCGATCGCCTTGGGCGAGGGCCCGAACGGCGTCTCGTTGGCCGAGAGCTTGAATACCTTGCGACCCGGCTCGGCGACCGGGCTCTTGCCGGGCGTGTAGGGCGCAATATCGAGAATGCCGGGATTCGGCACGGGGCGGGACATCTTCAACTCCGAAAATGGCGGGGCGTGGCGCGCGGTTTACGATTTCGCCCCGGTCGGGGGCACCGTATAGCGCGTTGCGTGGCTGCCGACGAGGGCCGTGGAGCGGACCGAGGCCCCCGCCTCGATCAGGGCAGCCCTGATTTTGTCGATGCTGGTCGCACCCGTGACCGAGACCAGCAGCGCCGCGCCGTCGAAGGCGGTGTCGGGCACCGCCACGATCTCGGCGAGC
>NZ_JALBGZ010000906.1:0-2181 GCF_023006515.1 Bradyrhizobium sp. PRIMUS42 | reverse complement strand
CCCGTCACCGCGATGTGGTCGGGCGCCTGCGCCTTCATGTCGGCGACCAGCGCGTCGAGCACCTCGCGGCGCTGGTACTTGTGGCGGTTGCGCGTCCAGTTGACATAGCCGAGCACGCGCTTGCCGGCGAGCTCGATCAGCCGCGGCTTCGGCAAGGGCGGCAGATGCGGATCGGACAGATGGGCGAGTGTGAAGGGGGCCAGCGTGTTGGGAGTCATGGCGCGCGATTGCCTCGCTATTGCTCCACTGTAATGGCAAGGTCCCAGGCAACGTGCAAGCGGGGCCGGGACAGCGGCCTCATGGGAGCCTGATGGAAGATCGTCTGAACAGCGTCCGCAGGAAATTCGAGCCGCTGCTGCGGCGAATCTTCCACGCCTATTTCCTCGTCGTCCGCGGCATGACGCTCGGCGTCCGCGCCGTGGTGCTGGATGCCGAGAACCGGGTGTTCCTGGTCCGGCACAGCTACGTCAGCGGCTGGTACCTCCCCGGCGGCGGCGTCGACCATGGCGAGACCATGGAGCAGGCGATGCGGCGCGAGCTCAAGGAGGAGGGTGATATCGACCTCACCGGAGCAGCCGCGCTGCACGGCATCTTCCTCAACAGCCACGTCTCCCGCCGCGACCACGTCGCGGTCTATGTGGTCAGGCAGTTCAGGCAGGAGCGCCTGCCCGAGCCCAACCGCGAGATCGTCGAATGCCGGTTCTTTCCGATCACGGCGCTGCCCGAGGGCACCACGCCTGGCACGCGGCTGCGGATCGCGGAAGTGCTGGACGGCCGGCCCTTGATTGCGACGTGGCGCTGAGGGCGGCCTGTGCTAGTAAGCAGCCCGAAAAGGCCGCCACGGACGCCGGATGAAGATCGCCAAATTCGCCTTCGGTCTGATCTGCTTCGCGATCCTCGCCAGCAACATCGCCACGATGTCGCGCTGGACCGAGGCGCGCGGGGTCTATGACGACATCTGCTATCTCCGGCAGGCGCACCTATTCCAGCGCCTCGGCATCGGTGGGCTCAACACCAATGCCGCGCTCGATTACGATGGTTATGCCAAAGGCAAGTGGAAGGAAATTTCGTACGCCGAGTGGGAGGAACCGACCCGCTGGCCGTGCCACAACCCGATGCCGGGCGGCAAGCTCGTCATACAATATCCGCCGGGCACCGGATTCCTGCTGGCGCTGTTTCCGGAAGGCCATCAGGTGGTGCCGCTTTACATTGCCGCAAACCTGATCGTTTGGGGCCTCGCGCTATCAGGCATCTTCATGGCGCGCACGCTTCTGTCGACCGTGGCCGCGGGCCTGTTCGGCGCGCTGGCAATCTACCTCATGGTCAACCCGGCGAAGGCGAGCTATTCGATCGCGCCGACCATGGCGCTGTGCGCCGTCGCGGGATTTCTGACCGCGCTGTGGCTGACGAGGCACAAGCGCAGGGTGCTGCTGCTTGCACTGATTGGCCTTCTGCTGGGGGCGTCCGTCAGTTTCAGATTGCCGAACGCGCTGCTGATGGCCGGTTATTGCCTGTTCCTGGCGATTGCGTTCCTGCGGTCGCGGACGCTCGCGGATTTCGTGGAGGGCCTCGGCTTCGGTGTTGGTGCGCTCGTCGGCGTGACGCCGACATTGATTGCCCAGGCCGTCAACGCCGGCAGCCCGCTGGCGACCACCTATGGCAGCGCCGACGTGGTCGCGCCGGCCTTCGATCTCGCCGTGCTCGGCCAGTATCTGCACGACATGCAGTTCGTGCTGATCGTCCTGGCGATCGGCTCTACGGCCTGGCTCTTGCGGGTGGGCGAGGGAAGCGTGCGGCAGGCGGCGTTCGTCGTCGCCGGCAATCTCGTCGTCAACCTCGTCTTCTTCCTGAGCCATCCGATCTTCACGCCCTATTACATTGTGCCGATCGCGATGCTGTCGCTGTGGAGCGTCTCGTTCGCGTGGCTGATGCAGCCGGAACAGGCACGGCAGGCCGCGCCGCTCCGGCGCGAGCCGGCAAGCCTCGGAGTGCCGTCGCGATGACCTCAACGCAACTTCGCATCGCGGTGCTGGTGCCCTGCTACAATGAGGAAGCGGCGGTCGCGACCGTCATTGCCGATATCCGCAAGGCGCTGCCTTCGGCCGAGGTCTACGTCTACGACAACAATTCGCGCGCCCGTCCCGGGGCGGCCGCGCGCGAAGCGGGCGCGATCGTGCGCAG
>NZ_JALBGZ010000905.1:0-2182 GCF_023006515.1 Bradyrhizobium sp. PRIMUS42 | reverse complement strand
CTGCCGATACGCCGACAGCGACGACGCCGGCCCGGCCCAACCAGCAGAAAAAGCAACCGTCACGGCCTGCCAATCCAGCCAATCCCGCACCGGCGCGGCAGGGCGCGGTGCAACCCTCGCCGCCAGTGGTCCAGCGCTAGGCGCGTTGCAGACCTGCTTGCGGGACTTTGCGGATTCCACTTTCCTGCAAAATAGTCTTAAGATTCGCGTGGCTTGATGCCTCGCGAATCCTGTGTTCCTGGAGAATTTGACCTGATGGCGCTGTCGTCCATGACCGGCTTTGCCCGAAGCCACGGCGCTAGCGGGCCGTACACGTTCGAATGGGAATTGAAGTCGGTCAACGCCAAGGGCTTTGACCTCCGGGTGCGGCTGCCACAGGGGTTCGACGAGCTCGAGGCCCATGCCAAAAAGCGCGCCGGCGAGCTTTTGTCGCGCGGCACCGTCTACGCCAATCTCACCGTCAAGCGCGCCAACGCCGCCGCCACGGTTCGCGTCAATGAGGACGTGCTCAACGCCGTCCTGAAGGCCGCCGCAGTGATCGCCGGCAAGGTCGACGCGGTGGCGCCGAGCATCGACGGCCTGCTCGCCATCAAGGGCGTCGTCGAGGTTGCCGAGCCCGAGGGCGACGAGGAGGAGGACAAGGCAGCCCGTGCCGCTGCCGCCGAGGCCTTCGACAAGGCCCTCGACGAGCTCGTCGCGATGCGCAAGCGCGAGGGCACTTCGCTGGGGCAGATCCTGATCCAGCGGGTGGACGAGGTCGAGCAGCTGGCGAAAAAGGCGGAAGCTTCGCCCGGCCGCAAGCCGGAGGCGATCAAGGCCAGGCTCGCCGAGCAGATCGCGAGCCTGCTCGACACCTCAGACCGTTTCGATTCCGACCGCCTGATGCAGGAGGCGATCCTGATCGCCACCAGGGCCGACATCCGCGAGGAGCTCGACCGCATCGCCTCGCACATCGCGCAAGCGCGCGAACTGATCGGCAAGGGCGGCCCGATCGGCCGGAAGCTCGACTTCCTGGCGCAGGAATTTCACCGCGAGGTCAACACCTGCTGCTCGAAGTCGAACGACATCGAACTGACCAATACGGGGCTGGCCATGAAAAACGTGGTCGAGCAGTTCCGCGAGCAGGTCCAGAATCTGGAGTGATCGATGACGACGGGCGGTCACGGAACTGACGGTGTCGAGCGACGCGGATTGATGTTCGTGCTGTCCTCGCCCTCGGGCGCGGGCAAGACGACGCTGTCGCGCCTTTTGATCGATCGCATGTCCGGCCTGAAAATGTCGGTCTCCGCGACCACGCGGCCGATGCGGCCGGGCGAGGTCAACGGCAAGGATTATCTGTTCCTCGACAAGGCCAAGTTCGAGGCGATGGTGAAGGGCGACGAGCTGCTGGAATGGGCCACCGTGTTCGACAACAGCTACGGCACGCCGCGTGCGCCGGTCGAAGCCGCGCTGTCGTCCGGGCAGGACGTGCTGTTCGACATCGACTGGCAGGGCACGCAGCAATTGCGCGAAAAGGCGCGCGCCGACGTCGTCAGCGTCTTCATCCTGCCGCCCTCGGCGGCCGACCTCGAAAAGCGCCTGCATTCGCGCGCGCAGGATTCCGACGAGGTCATCCGCAAGCGCATGAGCCGCGCCAGCCACGAGATGAGCCATTGGGCCGAGTACGACTACATCGTGATCAACCACGACGTCGACGAGGCCTTCGCCGAGGTGCAATCGATCCTGAAGGCCGAGCGCCTCAAGCGCGAGCGGCGGATTGGCCTCGTTGGTTTCGTGCGAGGTTTGCAGGGTCAGCTTCAGGGCTAGGCTGCGGTAGCCGCGGGCCTTGCTTCGCCAGTCGTTCCAGCATCGCGGTGATCACGTCGACGTCGACGGCTTCTTCAACCTGCACGTCTTCATCGCGCCCGACTTCGCTTTGAGCGAAAGGCTTTTCGTCATCGGCGTGCTTGGTGACGTCCTTGGCGACGTCCTTGGCCGCGAGCCGCGGGGGCGATGCCTCGATCTCGAACTCTGCGTCGAAGATGTCGGCCTTGTCGAGCTCTGAGGCGGCGTTGCGAATGGAGGCGGATTGGGCCGCGATCCTGCCGATCTCCCTGGTGAATGCAGCGAGCTGCGCGGTCTGCGGCGGTCGTGCTTCGTCGAAGTCGACCGGGCTCGGCTGCGCGCGCGGCGTGACGGCCGG
>NZ_JALBGZ010000904.1:0-2183 GCF_023006515.1 Bradyrhizobium sp. PRIMUS42 | reverse complement strand
TCCTGCGCACCTCCTCCGGCAGCTTCATCAGGCGGATGAACATGGTCGGCACCATGAAGATGGTGTCGATCCCATAACGTTCGATCAGCTCCAGGAATTCCTCCGGCTCGAGCGCGGCTGCGTCACCGGCCAGCGCGGCTGGTTGCCGATGCTGCCGGGCGGGCGCAGTTGCTCGTCGGCAAAACCGTAAGTGCCGGAAGCTTCGCCGATGGCGGCGACCTTGAGCGGGAATTCGGCGCCGCACTGACCGGGGCCGGAAATGGGGTCGATCCGGACGAGATCCGGTCCCTCCTTCACCGCGCCCGATTTCAGGCAAGCGGCTTCCGCCTCGGCCCGCCACGGTTCGCGTTCGGCCTGGAAGAAGCCGCGTCCGCAACCCGCTAGCGAAACAAGGACGATGGAGCCGACGAGATACAAACGAACTCCGCGCGTCATGAACGCACGTTCGGTGAATTTACTTAAAGACTCTTCAACACGTTGATTTCATGATTCTTTAACCATGCCGGCCGGCGCGCGCCGAAACCTAGGCCGGCCTGAGCGACAGCAAGGCTGACTTTTTCGGAAAGATACTTTCTGTTAACCATAAGGTCGCGCGTAAGCAGTGCGCATTGAGGGAGGGACCTCATGACGTTCGCCGGGAGACTGAGCGTTGTCACCGCGTACCTCGCCATGGCCTTCGTCGGCGCCATCGTGCTCGGCATGATCTAGGCTCATCAAGCGCGTCGAAGACCTCTCTTCCCTTCTCCTCTTGCAGGAGCGGGACAAACATTGCGCCATCGACGAGCTACGACCGTGCGCCCCACTGCGGCGATGCCGTGATCAGTTTCTCGCGCGGCTCCTCGACCCGCGTCCAGTCATTGCCCGAGCACCAGAAGCGGCCGATCGCGCAGGCCTCGACATGAAGCATGCCGGAGCTCTTCAGCGTCATCCTTCCGTAATAGGTACTGCCGCTGGAACGACTGTAGATGCTGCCGGTCCAGACCTCGTGCGTCTTCGGCTTCATGTTGACGAGGACGCTCTCACCCCGGTTTGACGCCTCCGTGAGCGCGAAACCGCACCATGCAGGTCCACAGCGTTCGATCCGAACAGTGCCCTTGGCACCCAGGCTTTCCCATTCGCCGAGCGGCGAATAGGCCGGCGCGTCGTCGTTGCGCTGTGCGACTAGTGCCGCCTGCTTGATCTCGATCCTCGGCGCAACGACCGGCGGCTCCATGCGCGGCGGATCGAGCGTAACTGTCTTCGGCGGATCGGCGCGCGGCAACTCAATCCGTGGCGGATTGGGGCTCAGCGCCTCGGATATTGGTGCCTCTGATCTTGGCGGGGGCGGCGGCATAACCGGCTGCGCCGTCGTCGCGGCAAGGACGGGGGCTGGAGCTGCCGGCGGTGCCGCGACAATGTTCGCCTGTGGCGGCCGGACGGGAGCAACTGGATAGACCGGCTGCGGCACTTGGGCGACCGGCGCGGGCGCAGGCGGCGGAACGGGCTTACTGTCGACATCCTCCCTTGGCCGAAGGCTGCGATTGGAGGAAATCGAAACGCACGACGCGGATCGGCAACTCCTGGGCGCCTCGACGTGGAAGCGGTGGCCGCCGATCGAGAAGGAATAGGAACCGGCCTCGGCCGCGGGCACGACCGCCATCAAAGCGATCAATGTGCCAAGCGAAGTCACAAGCCGGGTCATCGGCGCCTCCTGTCGTGTCGCGATGAGATTAGGACGCAAGGACCACGGCTGAATGTGCGCTGCCTCACCCAGGCGCTCGCGATCCGTTGTGATGCCCATCACAGAACACCTGAGCAGCTGAGCGTAGGGTCGAACCACGCTTCATCCACCAGCGACTTTCGGTCCATACCGGGACCACGCAATTTCGGAGGTTGTCATGAACAAGCTCACCATCGCCGCCACCGCGCTCTTCCTCGCGTCGACCGCCGCCGCACATGCCGGCGGAAATTCGATCTCGTTCCAGATCGAGGGCCAGCACATCCGCATCGAGACGCCGCGCAACTGTGCCTCGCTCAACTGCGTGACCATCGTCGCGCCGGGCCTGTCGGACAAGCCGATCAAGCTGAACAACATCAATCTCAAGGGCCTCGGCGGCTCCAAGGACGACGACGTCGACACCACGCCGGCCACGACCGCGCAGCCCGCCCCGGCTCCGGTGCAGCAGCAGCCCGTGCAACAGGCT
>NZ_JALBGZ010000903.1:0-2187 GCF_023006515.1 Bradyrhizobium sp. PRIMUS42 | reverse complement strand
GGCAACAACGGCCTCGCCAATGCCGGCGCCGCCGCGATCGCCGCGCCGCAGGAGGTGATCCGCCGCACACTGCTGTCCTACCAGCGCCAGCAGGAGGAGAACGCCGACCGCGCCGGCGTAAAATTCCTGACCGCGACCCAGCAATCGCCGAAGGGCATGTACGAGACCTTCAAACGCTTCACAGGCGAGAGCTTGTTCGCTGCGCGCGGCGCCGATCCCTATCTCCAGTCGCATCCGATGCCGGCCGAGCGCGTCGCAGCGCTCCAGGAATTCGCAAGCTCGAGCCCCTTCTGGAACAAGAAGGACGATCCCGCGCTCCAGCTCCGCCACGACATGGTGCGAGCCAAGATCTCCGCCTTCATGGAGCGGCCGGAAACGGTGTACCGCCGCTATCCCCAAACCAACGACAGCATGCCGGCGCGCTATGCCCGTGCCATCAGCACCTATCTGCACGGGGACCTGCGAAGCGCGCTCACCCAGATCGACGCGCTGATCCAGGTCCAGCCAAACAACCCGTACTTCTACGAGGTGCGCGGCCAGGCGCTGCTGGAAAGCGGCAAGCCGGCCGAGGCGATCCCGGCCCTGCGCAAGGCAGCGCAGCTCTCGAACAATTCGCCCCTCATCGAGATGTTACTTGGGCAGGCTCTGGTTGGAACCGATAATAAGGCCTACACCGACGACGCTGTTCGGATTCTCCGCGCCGCGGTGGCGCGAGAGCCCGAGGCGGCGCTCGGCTATACCCAGCTCGCGATGGCCTATGGCCGGAAGGGCGAATATGCCGAGGCAGATCTCGCCTCGGCGCAGGCCGCTTATCTGCGCGGCGACAACAAGACCGCCCGCGAGCTAGCCACGCGCGCGAAAACCCGTTTCGCCGTCGGCACGCCCGGATGGGTCAAGGCCGACGACATCGTGGCGGCGAAGCCGCCGCGCAATTGAACATCGTGGCGGCCAAGCCGCCACGCTATGAAATGCCTAAAACGACGCCCGACACCGCGACGTCACGACGCCGAGCTCTGAGTCCGCCGGGACGTTTCTCGAAACCTGCTTTGAATAAGAGGATTTGCCTATGCTTTCGCTGCGCCTGCTTGCTCCCGCGTTGTTTGCGCTCGCCCTGTTCGGCGCAGCCGCGCCCGCGTCGGCCGACAGTTTCTCCGACAGCCAGCGCACCGACATCGAGGCCATCATCAAGAACTATCTCGTCAGCCATCCCGAGGTGCTCGAGGAGGCCATGGCCGAGCTCAGCAAGCGTCAGGCCGCAGCCGAGACCCAGAAGCACGAAGCCAGCGTCGCGCAGAATGCGGACGCGATCTTCAACTCGCCGCGACAGGTCGTGCTCGGCAACAAGGACGGCGACGTCACCTTCGTCGAGTTCTTCGACTACAATTGCGGCTACTGCAAGCGCGCGATGGACGACATGCTTACGCTCATGAAGAGCGATCCAAAGCTGAAGGTCGTGCTGAAGGAGTTTCCGGTGCTGAGCCAGGGCTCGGTGGAAGCGGCCCAGGTCGCGGTCGCCGTACGCATGCAGGATCCCTCCGGCAAGAAATATCTCGACTTCCACCAGAAGCTGCTCACCGGCCGCGGTGCCGCCGACAAGGCACGCGCGCTTCAAGCAGCCAAGGAAGCCGGCCTCGACACCGCGAAGATCGAGAAGGACATCGCCAGCCCCGAGGTGCGCGCCACCATCGAGGAGAACTTCAAGCTCGCCGAAGCGATGGGCATGAACGGCACGCCGAGCTACGTCATCGGCAAGCAGATCGTGATCGGCGCCGTCGGCGTCGAAGGCCTCAGGGAAAAGATCGGCATCGCCCGCTGCGGCAAGGCAACTTGCTGATCACGTTTCATAATGCTGAAAACACGAAAAAGGGCCGGTTGAAAAGCCGGCCTTTCTTCTTACACGGAACGTTGGCGTCTTCGTGCAAAGTCATTCATCTGGCATTCAACAAACAAATGCCGCGGAACAGGCGAAGTTCCGGAACAACTGAAATCTCCTTTCGTTGTCGGCGCGGGCAATGACGCAATAAACACGTGAGGAGAATTCGATGTTGAACCGCTTTATGATCTCGGTTGCCGCAGTCGCACTCGTCGCAGGCACCGGTCTGGCGAACGCACAGGGCACCATGGGCCGCGACAGCGGCGGTGGCGCTGGCGGCGCGCAGACGCAGCACTCCCAGCCCTCCGGCGGCG
>NZ_JALBGZ010000902.1:0-2188 GCF_023006515.1 Bradyrhizobium sp. PRIMUS42 | reverse complement strand
GATGGCGCGCTGGCGATGCTGGCGCTCGCAGGCGTCGTCGTGCTGGCATTGCTCGGCACACTCGCCGGCGTGACCATGATGCTGCGCCGCCGCGTCGTGACGCCGCTTGCGAAGCTGGCCGAGGTGATCGGAACGCTCGCAGCCGGACAGCACGAGGTCGAGATCCCCGCGACGGGTCGCGATGACGAGATCAGCCAGGTGGCAGGGTCGCTGCAGCACTTCAAGGATTCGCTGCTCGCCAAGAAGGAAGCCGACGAGGCAGCCGCAATCGAGGCCGACGCGAAGCTCCGGCGCAGCCAGCGCATGGACCAGATCGCGCGCGAGTTCGAAGCCATGATCGGCGATGTCATCAACACGGTGTCATCGGCGTCGTCCGAACTGGAAGTGTCCGCGGGAACGCTGACCAGCACGGCCGATCAATCGGAAAAGGTCACCGCGACCGTCGCGGCCGCCTCCGAACAGGCTTCCACCAACGTGCAGACCGTCGCCGCGGCGGCCGAGGAGATGGCCTCGTCGGTCGACGAGATCAGCCGGCAGGTGCAGGACTCCGCGCGCATTGCCGGCGAAGCGGTGCAGCAGGCAGGGCGGACCAACGACCATGTCGGCGAGCTGGCCAAGGCCGCCGGCCGCATCGGGGACGTGGTTGAGCTCATCAGCCAGATCGCGGGCCAGACCAATCTTCTGGCGCTCAACGCCACCATCGAGGCGGCGCGCGCCGGTGAGGCCGGGCGCGGCTTTGCGGTGGTCGCTTATGTGAGGTCGGAGCTGGCCAAAATGCTCGGACCGGGCTCGATCGTCGGCAATCCGCTCGACGCCGGCTTTGCCGCCGTGGTCGATCCCTCCGTCTACATGAAGTCGATCAAGCTGATGATCGACGATCCCGACATCGACATTATCATCATCGACGCCGAGCTGCCCAAGGCGCCGCATGAGCTGCGCGAGCGCAATTTGCGCATCGTCAACGAGATGGCGAGCAAGGCCGCAAAGCCGGTGATCTATATCAGCGCGATGTCGATCGGCTTCACCGAATTCACCAAGAGCTTGCGCAAATCGCTGCCGCATCTCGCGGTCATGCAGGGCATGGACCGGGCGGTGACCGCGATCAAGTCGCTGCTCGACTACGCCAAGCTGCGCAAGGAGGTGCCCGACGTCGTCTCGAGCTCGAAACCCGCCGCACGCGCCGTGCTGGAGAAGGCGTTGAGATCGACAAGCGGTGCCGCGCTCGACGAGGTCGCCTCGAAGAAGCTCCTGAAGGCCTATGGCATTCCGATCTCCAAGGAGGCGATCGCACAGACCGCGGCGGAAGCCGCAAAGATCGCCAAGCAGATCGGCTTTCCGGTCGTGGCAAAGCTCGTCAGCGCGGAGATCCTGCACAAATCCGACATCGGCGGGGTCGTGCTGAACCTCAACAATGCCGCCGAGGTGAAGAAGGCGTTCGGCGACATCACAGCACGGGTGGCGAAGCTGAAAGGCAAGCCGAAGCTCGATGGCATTCTGATCGCGCAACAGGTCAAGGCCGAGCTCGAGCTGGTGGTCGGCGCCTCGCTCGATGCCGAGATGGGCCCGGTCGTGCTGTTCGGCACCGGCGGCATCGACATCGAGTTGATGAAGGACGTCGCGCTCGCCGGCGCGCCGCTGGACGAGGCCGAGGCGCGGCTCCTGATCGGTCGCACCAAGGCCGGAATCAAGATGCGCGGCTATCGTGGCAAGCCGGCCTTGCACGAGGCCTCCGCGGTGAAGGCATTGGTCGGCCTGTCCAATCTGATCGCAGATGCCGGCGACCGGATCGCCTCGATCGACATCAACCCGTTCCTGATCAACACCAGGACGGGCGTCGCCGTCGATGCCCTGATCGTGCTGAACAACGCCGCGGCAGAACGTGCCGCCGGGCATTGAGCCGTAGGGCGGATTAGCGCCTGCGTAATCCGCCAACTTGCACGGCTGGGGAGGCAAAAACGGCGGGTTACGCTTCGCTAACCCGCCCTACGTACCATTACGGCCTCCTTCCAACTTCCCTGCTTTGGCCGTAAAACCTTCCCCTCATGGCACGCGCGAGCAATCTGGTGATCGGAACGGCGACGCTGGCGGTGATCGCCGTCGCGTTCGGCGGCCTGCTCGGCGTGCAGAAATGGCGCACGATCCAGAGCCGCAGCCAGTTGCGTGTGGTGTTCGAGGGCGGGTCCGCCAG
>NZ_JALBGZ010000901.1:0-2194 GCF_023006515.1 Bradyrhizobium sp. PRIMUS42 | reverse complement strand
TGGCGCTCCGCGAGCCCGGCGAGCGGCAGCTTGCCGCCGGCACGCACCTGGTTTACGCCGCGCGCGGCGATTGCAGCATCCGCCTCGGGCTTGAGGATTTTTCACTTTCGCACGAAGGCACGCTGAGGGTCGAGCTCACCACGGCCTCAGGGCTCACGCTCGTCTCGGGGCTGGCCGTGCTGGCGTCGATCCGGCTCCTCGGCTAGGCGGCAGCCGCGCCGGTCGCGCGGGTGCGCACAATCCATGCAACTGGCTAGGTTGACGCGGCGGAGCCGGGGCACGATATCTCCCCTTATGCAGACCACAGCTCAAGGGGCAGATATGAACGCGCCAGACAACAATGCCCCCACGCAAGCCGACGGCGTCGTGGACTGGCTGACCAACGGCACGCGCGACGAGCGCTTCATCGACAACATCTTCGCGCAAATGTGCATCCGCCTTCAGCAGGCGGGCATTCCGCTGCAGCGGTCGACGTTTCACATCCTCATCAATCACCCGCAATGGCTTGGCGCCCGGTTCATGTGGTCCGACGGAATGCGGGAGGCGGAGATTGCACTGGTCGACTACGACGTCCGCGAGCGGTCCGAGTATATCGGCAGCGCCGCCAACGAGATGCAGGAGGGCGCGACCGAGGTGCGGGAGAATCTCGAACGGGACCCCTCGCTCGGCCGCAGGCACGCGCTCTACGACGAGATGCGCGAAAAGGGCCTGACCGACTATGTGGCATGGCCGCTCTACCATACGCTCGGCAAGCGGCATCTCGTCACTTTCGCGACCGACCGGCCCGGCGGCTTCGATCACGCGCATATCGCCGCCCTCAAGAAGCTCCTGCCGGTGCTTTCGCTGGTCAGCGAGATCCGCATCAAGAACCGCCTGGCGCGCACCCTCCTGGAGACCTATGTCGGCTCCCATGCCGCCGAGCTCATCCTGGCGGGCGCGACCCGGCGCGGCACCGGCACGACGGTGCGTGCCGCGATCATGATCTGCGACCTCCGGGATTTCACCAAGATTTCCGATAACTGGCCGCGCGACGACGTCATCGATCTCCTCAACGATTATTTCGACGCGATGTCTGAGCCGATCGCGCGGCACGGCGGCGAGATCCTGAAATTCATCGGCGACGGCCTGCTCGCGATCTTTCCGCTTCAAGCGCCCGACGCCTGTGCGAATCTGCTCCATGCCGTGACGGAAGCCCGTCAGGCCATGGCCGCCCTGAATGAAAGAAACAGTGCGACCAGCCGCGCGCCGCTGAACTACGGCATCGGCGTCCATGTCGGCGACGTCATGTACGGCAATATCGGATCATCCAGCCGGCTCGACTTCACCGTGATCGGTCCTGCCGTCAACATGGCCTCCCGTCTCGAAGCTCTCACCAAGCAGTTGGGACGAACGGTGCTGCTGTCCCGCGACTTCGCAGAGCTGGTGGAGCCGAAGTTCGAGCTGGAGCACGTCGGCAAGCACGAGGTGCGCGGCTTCAGCGATCCGGTCGAGCTGTTTGCCTATCAGGGGTGACCGCTTGAAGGGCCGCGCCGCGCCAGCCGCGGGCCAAAGGCCAGCGTCCCGACCGAGGCTTGTCTTGTTGCCAACGCGGGAACGGATGACTACGCTTTACGCCCAGCCAGTCCAGACGTTCCTTCGATCGGCCGCACGTACATGCCCAAATTCCTTCGCATCGGAGTCCATCAGTCGAACGTATCGGGGTACACGTCGAAGGCGTGGTGCGTCCGGCGGGTTGGCTCGGCGGTTTTCCTGAAGTGGGGCGCCGTGGAGGTTCAGGGCGCCGGCGATGGGCGAAGGGTCTACTGGACACGTCTGCCGCAGGAGAAGACGGTTCGCTGCGGCACCGTGGAGCGGGCCCAGGACTATGCCAAGGCCGCGATCGCCCGGCGCCGCAACCATCGCTATGAGCCGATGGCCGGATCGATCGTGCTCCAGCGCCGATCGGCCGAGCGCAGCGCCGAGCTCAAGCAGGCGCTGGCCACGATCCTGATCGTCGACATCGTCGGCTCCACCGCAAAAGCCGCAAAGCTCGGCGATGCGCGCTGGACCAAAATCATGGGCCACTATTACGCCGCCGTGCGCAAGGAGCTGAAGAGCTCGCGCGGCAAGGAGGTCGTGACCACGGGCGACGGCATATTGGCGACGTTCAAGGCGCCGGCGGCCGGGATCGGCTGCGCGACCGCGATCCGCCAGG
>NZ_JALBGZ010000900.1:0-2197 GCF_023006515.1 Bradyrhizobium sp. PRIMUS42 | reverse complement strand
CGACCACGACGACGCGCGCCTCGCGCGCCAGATGCCGGGCGAGCGTCAACGTCGACAGCGTGATGGCTTCGCCGGCCGCGGTACCGAGCACCGTGATCTTCTTCGCCGCAGCGCCGGCGGCAAGCAGGCTGTCGGCGAGACGCTCGATCTCGGTGAATTCGGTGACGTCCATATCGGTCGTCATCTCCGGCTGGAGCGGCGCGGGCTCTGCCAAAGCGGGATCGATGCCAGGATCAACGACGGGAGCGACGGTCGGCTGGACCTTCACTTCTTGGCGCATCGGCGCTTGCGCAGGGAGCACCGCCGCCACGGCGCGCGGCGCGGTCTGGCGCAGCAGCTCGCCGGTGACGACGACGCCGGACGAGAGCAGCAGCGTCGCGATCGTCGCGATCAGCACGATCGGCAGCTTCTTCGGATAGGCCGGCGTGTTCGAGACGATGGCGCGCGAGATGATGCGGCCATCAGTCGGCGCCGTGTCGATGGTCTCTCGGGTATTGGCCTCGCGGTACTTGGCTAGGTAGGTCTCGAGCAGATCGCGCTGCGCCTTGGCCTCGCGCTCCAGCGCGCGGAGCTGGACGTCCTGACCGTTGGTCGAGGCGGCCTGCTTCTTGAGCTGCTCGAGGCTCACGGTCATGCCATCGACCCGGCCGCTGGCGATCCGGGCGTCGCTTTCGAGCGAGCGGGAGATCTTGGCCGCCTCGTCGCGAATCTGGTTGTCGAGATCGCCAAGCTGGGCCTTCAGCTCCTTGATCCGCGGGTGATTGCCGAGCAGCGTGGATGATTGTTCGGCGAGCTGCGCGCGCAACGTCACCCGTTGCTCCGACAGCCGCCGCATCAGTTCGGAGTTCACGACTTCGGATGCTTCGATCGGCTTGCCGCTCTGAAGCATCTCCTTGATCAGCCGCGCCTTGGATTCCGCATCCGCCTTCATCGAGCGCGCGTTGTTGAGCTGAGTGTTCACCTCGCCCATCTGCTGGTTCGACAGCGTGGTGTTGTTGGTGCCGACGAACAGGCTCGACTTGGAGCGGAAGTCCTCGACCCTGGCCTCGGCGTCGGAGACCTTCTTGCGCAGGCTCTCGATTTCGCCGGCGAGCCACTGGCTGGCGTTCTTGGCCTGCTCCTGGCGAACGCCCTGCTGCAGCACGAGATAACCGTCGGCGATCGAATTGGCGACGCGGGCGGCAAGTTCCGGATCGGCGGACTGGAATTCGACCACGATCACGCGCGACTTGTCGACGGCGTAGGCCTGCAGACGGTCGTAATAGGCATCGAGCACGCGCTCTTCCGGCGTCATCGAAAACGGATCGCGGCCGATACCGACCATCGCGGCCAGCGACTTCAGCGGCGAGATGCCTTGCAGCACCGGATCGAATTCAGGACGTTCGGCGAGCTTGTTCTTCTTGATGATCTCGCGCGCGAGATCGCGCGACAGCACCAGCTGCACCTGGCTGGTGACGGCCTCGGCGTCGAGCGCCTGGCGCTCCTCGGTACGGTCGCTGCTCGGGCGCAGGAACACGTTCTCGCGGCCATCGATCAGGATGCGCGATTCGGACTTGTAGCGCGGCGTAACGAGATTGACGACGGCAACGGATGCGACGAGCGCCAGCACCGTCGGCACGATGATCCAGCCGCGCCTGCGCGCCAATGCCGCGCCGAGCGCGTGCAGGTCGATGTCGCCGGACTCGACTTGTGGCTGCTTGGTGACGATCGGCGCAGGCCTGACCTCAATCTTGGGCTCGACCTTGGCTTCAGCCTTTTCAGCTTTGGACGCAACTTCGGCCTTGGGCTTTGCAACGGCCCGCGCAACCACCGCCTTGTCCTTGCCGGCACGCCAAAACGCTAAACGCATCGAACACTCCCGCAGGGGCAACGCCACTAAGCTACCTCAACCGGGACGATTACACTCCATTAAGGTTGCCGCTGGGTTAATCGCAACATCCGGCGGTCGTCGCGCTCGCGCTGGTCACCGTTTGTTAACCACGAGGCCCCTTAATCCGTCTCGATATTTTCGTAGGAATTGTTCGGCATTCGCCGTCGAGCGCTGGTTTTGATTCATGCTCCCCTCTCCTGACCGGCCGCTTCGCATCCTGCACGCCGTGCGCGCCCCTGTCGGCGGCATCTTCCGCCACATCCTCGACGTCGCCAACGGCCAGGTCGACCGCGGCCATCATGTCGGCATCCTCGCCGACAGCCTGAC
>NZ_JALBGZ010000008.1:0-45286 GCF_023006515.1 Bradyrhizobium sp. PRIMUS42 | reverse complement strand
ATGCCTTCCTCGACGGCCGCGCGGGTCGCATGCATCGCGTCATCAACGCGATCCTTGCGCTCCTTCACCTCGACCTCGGTCGCGCCGCCGACGCGGATCACCGCGACGCCGCCCGCGAGCTTGGCGAGACGCTCCTGCAGCTTCTCACGGTCATAGTCCGAGGTGGTCTCGTCGATCTGCGCCTTGATCTGCGCCACCCGCGCCTCTATGTCGGCCTTCTTGCCCGCGCCGCTGACGATGGTGGTGTTCTCCTTGTCGATCATCACCTTCTTGGCGCGACCGAGCATGTTGAGCGTGACATTCTCGAGCTTGATGCCCAGATCTTCCGAGATCGCCTGGCCGCCGGTCAGGATCGCGATGTCCTGCAGCATGGCCTTGCGGCGATCACCGAAGCCCGGCGCCTTCACGGCCGCGACCTTCAGACCGCCGCGCAGACGGTTCACGACCAGGGTCGCAAGCGCTTCGCCTTCGACGTCTTCCGCGATAATCACAAGCGGCTTGCCACTCTGGACCACGGCTTCCAGCAGCGGAAGCAATTCATTCAAGTGAGACAGCTTCTTCTCATTGATGAGAACGTAGGCATCTTCCATTTCGACGCGCATCTTGTCGGCGTTGGTGACGAAGTAGGGGGAGATGTAGCCGCGGTCGAATTGCATCCCTTCGACGACCTCGAGTTCGGTCTCGAGCGACTTGGCTTCCTCAACCGTAATGACACCCTCGTTGCCGACCTTCTTCATGGCGTCGGAGAGGAACTTACCGATCTCTGCATCGCCATTGGCCGAGATGGTGCCGACCTGGGCGATCTCCTCGTTCGAGGTGACCTTCTTGGAGTTCTTCACGAGGTCGGCGACCACGGCTTCCACCGCGAGGTCGATACCGCGCTTCAGGTCCATCGGGTTCATACCGGCGGCAACCGCCTTCGCGCCTTCACGGACGATCGCAGCCGCGAGTACAGTCGCGGTGGTGGTGCCGTCGCCGGCCGCGTCAGCGGACTTGGAGGCGACTTCGCGCACCATCTGGGCGCCCATGTTCTCGAACTTGTCCTCGAGCTCGATCTCCTTGGCGACGGTGACGCCGTCCTTGGTGATGCGGGGGGCACCGAACGACTTGTCGAGAACGACGTTCCGGCCCTTGGGACCGAGCGTGACCTTGACCGCATTGTTGAGAATTTCGACACCACGCAACATCCTGTCGCGGGCATCTACGCCGAATTTGACTTCTTTGGCCGACATCATGATCTCCGTTTTCGACTGGTCAGATCCCAAGGATCGCGCACCTGGGCGAGCTGTTAAGGGGCGGGATTTGAACTTACGGGCCTCATCCTGCGAGGCGCCGGCTGCGTCGACGGCTCAGGATAAGGAAAACTGACTGGAGCTTAGGCGACCTTCTTCTTGGCGGCGGGCAGATCGACGAGAACGCCCATAACGTCGCTTTCCTTCATGATCAGCAGTTCCTGACCATCGAGCTTGACCTCAGTACCGGACCACTTGCCGAACAGCACGCGGTCGCCGACCTGGAGCTCTATCGGGATCAGCTTGCCGGCTTCGTCGCGGCCGCCTGGACCAACCGCCGCGATCTCGCCCTGCGAGGGCTTTTCCTTGGCGCTGTCCGGAATGATGATACCGCCAGTGGTCTTATCTTCGGCTTCGATGCGCTTGACCACAACGCGGTCGTGAAGCGGACGGAATTTCATGCTGTCCTCCTGCTTTCTCGTTGTTGTTGCTTTGGACGAAATGGCAGTCGTGGCCAGCGAGTGCTAACAGCACATAAGCCGCCGCAAGGGGACGTACAAGACCGTCCTGAAACGATATTCTGCTCTGAGCATCACGAAATAGCTGCCAAGACCGCGGCCGCTAAGGATCCGGTGAAGGCCAGCCGTATGGTGCGAAAGTCGTTGGACGCCGCGTCATCAGATTTAAGAAAGCTTCCCATCGCGCAGGGGCTTTGCGTTGTTCTCGACATGCGCCAGAATACGCCGGACGTCGGTCGCTTCCTGTGCAGCCATTCAGCGGTGCTTGTCGAGATCGAGTGGCTCGTCACTCACGAGGCGCGTCGGCATCAATGCACCGAGCGTCAGCCAAATCGACCGGATTGATGGAAATCCTCTCCATCGTTGAAGTGCGCGGCGGCGCCGCCGGCACCGTCATCATAGTGGCAACCCGGCGAAACGACGCGAACGACAATCCTTCGATCATCTCCTCATCGGTGATGACCTCGTAGGCACCCGGAGGCAGCAGGCGGTCAATGCCCTTGATTCGGAAGGGATGCTTGAAGGTGACCGTTTCGCGTCGGGAGCGCATGGTCATGATCGGCTATCCTTCAGAGACAGCTTTGCATCGGCGCTATCGTGAAGCAATCCGTTTACAGTGCTCTTTGTGCCGAGATTAGCTATCTCTCTATCATGAGATGGCTGCGAAGTCACCAAATACAAGGCGATGCACATCGCGGATTTGTTGTCGATGCCGGCGGACGAGATGCTTGCTGATTCCAAGTGAAACAATGCGAGTTGGCGATCGGCGAGCATCGCGACTCGGAGAGAAGAAAGGCTATCCGAGATAGACCTGCGGCGGTTGGCTGCAACGTCATGGCGCGATGGATCTGCGAGCAAGCGCATCTGCAGTTGAAAGAGGAATTCTGTTTCCATCACTTCGAGTGACGGTCCTGGCACGGTCTTCACCGTCACGCTCTTATGACGATGATTGCTTACGCCTTCTTGCAGCACTGCCGCATTGCCAAGACGGGGCGGAAGAAGAATCGATGGCCACCACCTCAGCCCAGCCTACCGGCCGCGCGTCTACATCGTCGCTCTTATTCCCCGGCCATCAGATCCGCGATACCCATACTGCAAGACAGGTCAGCGACTCTGCCAAGTTAGTGTCACCGCACACGCGAAGCGTCTTTATGATCGTGCAGGAAACGGGCGATCCGCGTCTTCAACAGGGTGGCGTCGTGCGATTTGCCCGAGGCCGCCTGCTCGAAGAGCCTGCGCTGGACGTCAGTAGGCAGATCATTCCATTCGCTGACAAGGGCGGCACCCAGGCATTCCAGGACTCTGCGCTCCACGTCCCGCAAATCGCTGGCTCCATAGGGTAAAGGCCACGCCAGCTCCTGCGCTCCGCCTTCCTCGTCCCAACGGTCGAGAGCGGTTGCCATTGCTTCTCCCGACGTTGGCCTTCGACCTTTCTTTTTGACCATTCCATATAGTCGCACATATCGGCATTAAGCGCCATTCGCTGGATCGCGGGTTGATCCGAAGCGGCAATCCTTCCAGTACCGAGAATGCCGCGGCCGCGGAACTCGGTAGTTCGCCGATCCGTTATTGCAACGGTTTGTTCGCGCGGCGTACAGGCTCAAGGTTCACCATGGATGTGATCGTTACACCGGCAGAGGGAGGCACGGTTTGGCAGCTGACGGACCTGCTCGGCCGCTCGATGGGGCGCATCACGGCAAGCGCTCCCCGTCAGTTCATGATCCATCCGGAGGGCCACGCATCGGAAACTATGGCCGGCATTCTGCAAGGGCCGCACGCCTCGCTCGACGCCGCACTGGCTGAGATCGAGAGGCACACCCGGGGCGTCTGCCGTCGAAATCCCGGCGAAGATCAGTTTTAGACAGAGCCCAACAACCCAGCTGGTCGGCAGAGTATCCTATGTTTGCTGTGAGAAGATCTACATGTTTTACAGGTAACGCCTTGATCTTGCCGCTCAATATCCATGCGTCCCGCTGACCTCAAGCGCCCAGATTGCCTGATGACGGGACCATCGGTTCCGGAGAAGGACTTGTGGCTCCGGCGGATGTACCGCTCGATCAATTGCGACTGCCGTGTTGGCCGAGACCTGGGTGCATGACTACCATCTGATCCCGATGGCCGAGGAACTTCGCCGAAATGGCCAGTGGCGCCGTGAAATCCCGAACGGCACGCCGGCTCCAGGAGTGTCTCCGGGGGCGCCAGCTCATCATTGGGGTGGACCGGCTGGATTTCAGTAAGGGCCTCGAGCGCCGGTTCAAAGCGTTCGCCGCCTTTCTCGACGGTTATCCCGCGTACCGCAACCATGTCCCGCTTGCTGCAGATCGCCACCGCAACGCTCAGCGACGTTCCTGAATACCGTGCACTGCGGCAGCGGCTCAGTGCGCTGGCGGGCGACGTGGCCGGTCGCTACGCGAACTCGATTGGGCGCCAATCCAGTATTTGAACAGGAGCTCTTCCCAGCGCTCGCTGGCTTCTTTCGGCTCGGCCGCGTCGCTCTTGCCACTCCGCTGCGCGACGGAATGAACCTGGTTGCCAAGGAGTCACAAAACCTCGATGACCCGGGCGTGCTCATCCTCGAGCCCTTCGCGGGCGCGGCCTACGAACTCGACGCTGCCGTGATCGCCAACCCGTATGACCCCGACGCCGTCGCCGAAGCATTGCAGACAGCGCTGAGGATGACACTTGGGGAGCGATGCACGCGTTGGCGGGCCATGATACGATACTGCGTCGCAACAGCATTATGGCGTGGCGCGAGAGTTTCCTCGGGGCACTCAGCGCTAACTGAGGAGGTCGTTCGGAGGGTAGCATCACTGCAGCAGGTCGCGATTCGCCCGTCAACCAAGTTGCCCCAGTCCACCGATAAGGTGTTACTTCGAGATCATCTCCGGGGCGGAAATGATCCACGAGTGACGGGACCAGTTGTCTCCGTTTCATCGTCGCGCCGAACCAGATACACCAAATGCAAATCGCCCGCAGCGTTCTCCGTTTTCGCGTCAACGTAATAGACTTGTTCTGCTGGCTCGGCGCGACGCACCCTAATCGGCGACTTCCCATCCCAAAGCGGCCTGTGCCCGGACGTCATTCGCTTCAAGTCCTCTTGCAGCCAGCCCTCCTTGCCGAGTTCTCTGGCCTGGCGAAACGTCGCGGCCCTGAACGCCAGTATCGGCTGACCATCGATCTCCAGCACGAAGATGGGTAGAGGTGGCGCCTCGGCTTTCGCTGGCATCATCATCTGAACCACCCTCTCCTCGGCTGGCCGAGGCGCCCTAGGCGCAATTCGGTCGGTCCTTTTGTCAGTCGGCGCTTGCGTACCGTACACTCCTCCCCGGTGCCCAATTCATCGCTCATCTTCTCGATCTCGCGATTCGGCCAGGAGAGATTCCGGCAGACGGACGCCGACAAAAAGATCGAGGCCTGTGGCCGGTCGGCCCCTCTCTCCATGTTTTGCAAATTTTGACTAAGCCATAAACGTCCGCCGATTCACCCCCTGCTTCTAACGAGGCTACGCAAGGAAGACGCGATTTGTCGGCGTTCATTTCGCTCAGGTCCGGCTGGAAGCGACCGAGCAAACCGGAGCATCTGGCGGCGCAATTGAACAAGTTGCGAGATGCTGTAGCGGATTTGACTGTCTGTTCGCTTGCACTGAAGTGACGGCATGACATCAACACCATGGATGGTGGGGGCGCGTAACAGGCGTAATCGACACCGGTAGAGATCTGAAACCAGAATGGAACTGGGGTTCCTCCTCCGCTGGTCAATATTGCTCACCACTCCAAATAAACAATTAGCGCTTCTCATCTTGCTGAACTTAGTTCTTTCTTTCCAAGCTGCTTACGCAGCGCCCATCATCATGATGAGCCAGAACCGTCAATCCGAGATTGACCGCAGGCACGCAGAACACGACTATCGAACAAATGTGAAGGCTGAACTCGAGATCGAACTGCTGCACAACAAGATTGACGCCTTGCGTGAGCAAGAAGTCTTGCAGCTACTGAACATCATTCAGCGTTTGTCTGCGCACCTTGCGCCCGAGCTTGTCGCGGCTATCGAGGCCGAAGCGGTGCCGGGTAAGACCTAGGCGGTGACGACATTGTCTGTCATGGACCAGAAGGGAAGCGGGAAGCACTGAGTGTTTATCGGGCACGAGATTTTCATTCCCGCTCCATCGTCGAGTTTGTCAGTTAGAGGGCACTTGTAGCGCTGACACCTTCGAGGCGACGTCACGTACGACCGGATCCGCTAGTCAAGGCACAAGCTGCTCGCGATGTTCCTGAACAGTTCGTCAGGTCGTTTTCGCACCACGTGAACACCTTCGCCTCGACCAAGGCAACGGCCTCAGTGCGGGAGCATCTGAGGCCGCTAAGCCTTCCGCCGGGCATTGGGGCAAAATGTCGACCGGTCGGTGGGCTTGGCTCTCGGAGATAAATCTCCGATTGCTGAGGACCAAGAACTCCCAAGATCAATCGTTCCAGCCGCTTGAGAATATTGCCTGTCCCAACTTGGGCAATATTCGAAAGACTCAGGACGTGCCCTCCGCCCCCCGGGGCTCACCGGCGGCACTGACTTGCCATTTGATGGAAGCGATGACTTCGGTGCGTCGCCGTTTTGGGGTAGCGCTAGGACAAGCAATCCGCTCGAGCATGCCAGCACGCTACGCCGATTCTGCACCTGATGAATAACTCCCCTTTGGGTCACCTCGTTGCGGAAGATGAAACCAGTTGACCTTCCCGCGACCAAAGCGGCTACCCATTGATCCGAGGGTGGTCAATATTGACCAGCGGCCGTCCGAGTTTCAGGTCATATTTCGCCAAAATGGGGGTTGGCGGATCAATGCAGTCACTCGACGATAAGCTTTTTTACCTCCGATCCATTTCAAAGGATCTCAATACACAGCTGCTCACTTTGATCGCTTTGCGAGAGAGCACCAACGAGGCCCACAGAAGGATCGCCTATCGGGGCAGGCGCAGGAGGCGACGACGCGAGAGAGAGAGAATTTAACGGCAATCATCCTTTTCTACGCTTTGCAGGACTTACCCATGTCGGTCGACGCTCGCTCCTCCAACTACTAAATAGGCCGAAGTCGCTCTTGCGCAGTGAGCCAAGCGCGAATCAGGTTGAGCTGGACGCGCCACCGGTTGGTCCTCGCTGGTCCCAGAGAATGACGGACCAGGCTCTTTCGTGAAGATAGTAGAGGATCATTTTCGTGATCGCTTCAGCGCCGGCGATCGAGCCTGCAACCTTTACGCTGCCCGTGAAGATGAAACTTAGCACGAAGGTGTCGATACTACCGGTAACCCTCCAACTGACGGCCTTGACGATAGAGCGAAAATGGGAATCTCGTACCCGAATGGACATCGGTTCCTCCCGCTCCCGGCGTCGGCATAAGATCTCGAGACCTACGGGCAACGACCTATATCAAAAAGCAAAAGGCCTGGCGTCGCCATCCGCATTCTCGGGTGCCATGTGTCCGCCGGCGGCCGGAGCTTCGGCTCGGCGACGATGGCCATCCTGCTGATCAAGAGAGCTGCCACCGAGGAGGCATACCGGATCACATTGGGTACTTTTGTCCGGGTCGATATCGATCTTGTTCTCCGAATTGTCGTTGAATGTACTGTGAGTCGAAACCGTATTGTACTGATCCTCCAGGATCTCGCCCACGACCGAGCTGTGGTTTCGCAGCTCCGCTTATCACCAAGCGCAGGTCATTCTTCTACGATTGTGGTACTGAGCGCACATGACTCCAGTCGCGAGATTTCTCGTGGTCCAGGTCTCAGGCCAGCCTATGAAAGGCTGGCGGCAACACCTCCCGAACGAGTTCACTTAGATCTAAAGCCTCGCCGCTTTCCGTAATGTCAGAGAATAGAACCTCGACAAAGGGATGCTGGCGGTTGAATGCGGCGCCTCGCTGGTACTTCGCGCTCACAATCCGCTGAAGCGCGCCAAGGTTCAGCCTGCCAAGCGCATTGTATTGACCGCGGAACAGACTTTGTCGTCCTCCACGGTGCTCGACAGACTCCGCCCAAACGTCCATCACCTTCCGGCCCATGAACGCCTCGATCTGTTCATTTCCATCCTGAGCAAGAAGCCGCAACCCGTCCATGGCATGTGGACCGTCATCGACCCGAAACTGTGTAAGTGACATGGAAACCTCCTGTTATGGGCGTCCGGTTAGATCGGCAGCCCGTCGCGAACTGCGCCTCCCTCGTTGTCCCACCGTGAGAAAGCCAAAGTGCATGATCTCGCATCGGCGGGCATGTCTTCTGTTAGAGGCAATTTGCCGCGACCGGCGTCATCCTTGTGGTTATGAAGAAATCGGGCGATTTGGCCGCGGAGCGCCGCCGTCTCCAGCAATTTGCCAATCGACCCGGCGGTGTCGAAGATCTCCCGTTGCAGCGTCGTCGGTAGAGCGTTCCATTGCATGATGATGGCTGCGCCAAGACACCGCAGAACAAGCTCTTCTTCGGCCGCAAAGGCTACGCCGTGCGATCGGCCCTGTTCAGCCACGTGGGCTGCATTGTCATACTCGTCCGCCAGTCCCTGCTCGTTATCGGCGAGCGAGGCAAATCGGTCCTGCAGCTCTTGAAATCTACGGATCTCATCCGGGTTGGTCGAACGCTTAATCAGTTCGTCGTAATCGGCTGCTTTTGCGCGATACTGCTGAGATTCAAACATGCCGGGCCCTTTCGTTTGAAGTCTCGGCCCATCTCCGACCATCCTCGATGGTCGAACTTGCCTAAATATGGGGATCAAAGCTTCGAATAACGAGCCCCGGCGTACAAATAAGATGGCACAAGAGTGAGCAATATTGACCAGCGGACTAGGCTGCCGAGCCGGCATACTGCCTCATCACCGCACGATCATCGGCATCCATGGGCACCGGAGAGTTCGATCTTGCTTCCATCTTTTCCGATTCACGACGCAGCGACTTGAGAGCCACAGTAGTAAGGATGACATGACAGAGCCACCGCCCAATGATCTCGATCGTCACGATTGGGCTGCCCGGGCATCTGAGGCTTTGGCACAGGCAAAGAAGTTGCCGCCCGGCTCGATGCGACGCAAAGCCATCAGAAGCGCCGCGCAACTTCGCATCGCCGCAGACATGAAGGAATGGCTGATACCGAAACAGCCAACGGTGCGCCGAAGGCGACAGGCTGACGGCGAGCCATCGCCATAGGACGTCTATCAAACTCGGAATCGCGAACTGCCTCGCTCCGCCGATCTCGGGGTTGAGTTGAGGCCAGCATCCTGAGGCCGGTTACGCAGGCCCACCGGCGTCGATATCCGCACATTTGAACATGTCAACTGCGCTCACCCTCACATCGTAGCTGTCGCAACTGATCTGGTGAGTGACAGCCGCAGCCTATGCTCGATGCGCTTGGGGAAGCAGGCGATGTGCCCGGCGGGCCGCGAACTGACGCACTCAAAAAGTCGGTTTTTTCGTAGAACTGGTGGAAATGAGCAGGTAATGTTTGAGAATGTGGCAAGCCCCGCAAGTGTTTAGCTGGCTAGAACAGCACTCGTCGCTCGGCTCAAGACGCCAGGGCGCTTGGCCGCTAGCCGAAATCGGGCAAGTTTATTGAGTCAAAGGAGGCTCCCGTGGCAAAGCCAGTCAAGGACGTCTTTGACCCCAAAGAATTCCTCGCCAAAGTGGGCGGGGGTAAAACGATTCTCGACCTTCCCAAGAACCAGCATGTATTCCAGCAAGGCGACGTCGCAGACTCGGTTTTTTACATTCAAAAAGGCAAAGTCAAGCTAACGGTCGTGTCTGAGCAGGGTAAGGAGGCGGTCGTCGCAATTCTGGAGCCCGGCCAATTCTTTGGCGAAGGATGCATGAACGGTCATCCTTTACGCATCGCGACGACAACGACGATGGAAGATTGCGTTATCACGTCGATCACCAAAGACGCGATGATGGGGGCTATTCGTGAAGAGCCGAAATTTTCACAGCTCTTCATGTCGTATCTCCTGACCCGGAACAGTCGGATTGAGGAGGACCTGATCGACCAGCTCTTCAATTCGAGCGAGCGGCGGCTTGCTCGACTGCTGTTGCTGCTCGCCAATTTCGGCAAGGAAGGCAATCCGCAGCCGATCAGCGCGAGCATTAGTCAGGAAACATTGGCGGAGATGATCGGGACCACGCGATCCCGCGTTAGCTATTTCATGAACAAGTTTCGCAGGCTGGGCCTCATCAGCTATAATGGGCACATCGAGGTCCACAATTCGCTGTTGAGCGCGGTTTTGCATGAGAAGCCCCTGCTGAGAGAGCGCGACTAGCAGGTCGGTCGCAAGAAACGACCCCAGGGCGTGGGGGCGCGCTGAGGCCGTCATTTCATCGGATGCTTGGGGGGCATATGCATCCGGTCGCCCCTCACCAAGTCGCGCCGACGGTGTTCGTTCCGCAAGGGATGCGAGGTCGAGATCCGGCACACCAAAAAGTGCGTGAAAACGCCAGTCGACGTCACTATTCCCCTTCGAGGAAATGACCCAGCGCTTTTAGTGGGCGCAACCTGTCGCAGATGATCTTCAGAATAGCCAGCATCGGCACAGCCAAAATCGCACCAAGCACGCCCCACATCCAGAACCAGAACACCAGCGACAGGATAATCAGCACCGGGTTCAGCGTGAAGCGCCGCGCAAGCAGCAGGGGCGTCAATGTTTCGCCCTCGACGAGGTGAATGCCAAAGTAGAGCACCGGCGGCAGCAAGGCCCACCACAAGCTCTCGAAGCTCAGCATTCCGACCAGGACGAAGATGCAGACGCCGAAAAGCGGCCCCAAAATTGGAATGTAATTCAGAAGGAAGGCCGTGGTGCCCCACAGCAGCGGATCTCCCAAGCCGCAAAGATACATCGCCGCCGCCGTCGTGACACCCACCCCGGCATTCATGGCCGTAATTGTTAGCAGATATCCTGATATGTCCTCCTGGATCTGCTGAGAGATATCGACGGCCTGTCGCTTGTTGCTGAACGTCGGCAGGATTTCAACGACCCGCCGCAGGAATATGTTGCCCGCGACCAGAAGAAAATAGAGCACCAGGACCGTCGTAAACAGGCCATCGAGTATAGAGCGCGTGCCGGCGAAAGGACGCCGGTTATGCCCAGATCGCGGCGAACCGAAACAATTGACCCCTTGCCAGGCGGAGCATCTGCAGCCTGCTCGGCCTGTTGAATGACTTTTTGCAACGTCTGAATCGGTCCACTGACAAGCCGTAGGTGTGCCTCCAGGCGCGGGATGCCCTCGGGCAGCCGCTCAGCCCAGGTCGTGGCTGGCACCGATAACGCCGCCACCAGTCCTACAAGCGCTCCAATGACCAGAAAGACAGTCAAGAGCGCTCCGACAGCCCGGGGAAGATGCAAACGTCCCAGGAGGCGGACAGCGGGTTGAAGCAGGAGATTCAGCACGAGGGCAAGCATGACCGGAAGAATGATCGAGCTTGCGACGTAAAGCGCCGCCAGGACACCCAATCCGAACAAGCCGCCGAGAAAAAACGTCCGCGGATCAGACGGGAGTGGCATCTCCGTCTCATTGGCAACCTCGATTGCCGCAGCGTGTGGTTCTGCTGGCGACATCCAGCGGGACGGAAGGATTTTGCGGCGGCGGGATGTCGGCAATCATGGTTTTCCTCTGGAGATGAGCGGATCATCTCTTCGGTGCCAACCACCCCCTTCCATCGTCAAGCTCCGCGAAAGCACAGGCGGGAAGGGCTTGCTCCGCTCTTCAGGCTGGCTAACAAGCTGACCAGGAAACCGCTTAGATTGCTACGAGGACGACTTCGTCGTGACCGCACCTGGCGCATTTAAAGGTACGCACATCAAAACCGGGCTTGTCCGGTTCGATGCAGACCAACGTCATCGGTGTGCGGCATCTCGAGCAGCCATGAATTCTGAAGTCTGCGGCACTAAGCCTTGGATTGGATTGACTAGACGTCATGATACTCCCCTTGAGACCAGGCGGGAGCGCGACACTCTCAGTCACCGATCGGTGCCTATGGTAGGGCGGTGATCCAAACAACCTAGCTTTTTGGGTTCCCTTTGGGCTGGTCAATATTGCTCGCTTTCGCAACAAGACTCGCGGATGAGAAAAACAGCATCACGCGCAGCGCCCGGTCAGATGTTGAGGGCGGCTCCTGAGCCGCCCTCGCGTTTTGTAGCTGCCTGTCGTGTGATTGCCGAGCTCGCCTAACCCTCGATGATGTAAACGATCTCATGCGTGCTCGGACGAAGGATGAAGTACTTGCCGCCCACAAGGATGAAGTCGTATCCGCGCCATTCCGGATAGATTTCCACGATACGTGACGGCATCGGGTAATACCGGACGCCGGCTGGGACAGACGTTCCGATCGAGAGATTGAAATTCACGTTCGTTACTTCCTCGACCTTCTCTTGCTTGATCGCCGAGGTTATCTGGGTGCGCTTCTCGGCGGGAGGCGATGCCGTCGCCGAGGTTGCCGCATTTCCCGTGGTCCTACTGTCGGAAGTCGAGGGCTTGGTCTCGGCAGTCGGCGCTTTCGAGTCCTTTGAGGTGGCGGTCGACTCAACGGCCTTTGCCTTGCTGTCGGCTTTCGGCTCGCTTGCCGTCTTGCTGTCGGAAAGCGACTTCGATTCAGCGGTCGGATTCTTCATGTCCTTCGAAGTGGCGGTCGGAGCAGTCGAGTCCGATGCCTTCGACTGGCCCTCGGCTTTCATGTCGCCGGTCGTTTTTGCGTCCGGCTTGACCTGCACATGTTGAGGCTTGCCCTCTTTTGACGCAGCGCCCGGCGTTGCTGTCTCGGCTGGCTTTGCTGCTGGTGCATTCATCGGCACCGCGCTATCGCCTTTAGGCGAGGCGGCAGCCGGCGATTCCTTCGCTGCTCCCTGATTAACGCCTTGAGCTGTCGCAAGCCCGGTCGTGGCCAATAGCGCCGCGACTGCCGCAGAAACCATTAAGGACTTTTTCATCTGATATTTTCCAATTCAAATCGAGTCTATGCCGACGAGCGTCGGCCATACGGTGGAACGGTCCCAACAGACTATAGTTCCGCTGCTGTCTTCGGTTGGAAGATAGGCGCCGTCAATTGACGACGATTACATTCAGCCTTTCGTTCGGACTCCCGGACGCGCTCTCGCGTGTGGCTGAATTGGCTCTCGAACAGGCACTAAGCGCGCTCGCAAAAACCGCCTCTTTTGCTTCTGCGCGGTCTTAAATTCGAGGACGTAATTTTGAATAGCGTGCTTGGCAAGCACACTTAAGCGGCGCGTGAATTGCCATGCCTGCAGAGTGACGACCCAGTCCTGGGCTTGACAGAACTTGTCGTAGCACCAGGCGAAAGCAGGAATTGATATAAGTTTCTCGCGGCTAAGTCTGAAAAGCCGCTCAATAAGCAAGAATTTGAGGAGCTCGCCAAAGACGAGGACCATAAGCCCTCCAACGAAGTGTCCTGTCGCCGTCAGGTAAGCTGCGACCGGTTTGACAGGCTCCAGCAGAACAACCGGCACGATGAACAACGCCAAGGTCGGATACGGCCCAAGCGACACAATCCGCGCCCGCACGCTCTCAAAAACCCAGCAATCCGCCAGCCAGCGAAGTACAGGCTTGGCGAGAGCGAAAAGCACGACGTCCACCAAGAAGTAGACGGCGGCCATCAGAAATACAAAGGATTTGAATATGCGGCGCAAGCTGGCTCTCCAACGAGTCAAAGCGCGAACCCATCATCCGTTCACCAGCCAAAGCGGTGATTGCAAAACCACCATGGGACGTTTGTTCAGCCCGCTGTCGGAGCTTCGCTGCCGGCCGGTCGATCGTTCAGGGCTTTAGGTGCTGTGCTGCCGATAGTCGAGCGCGGTCAGTCCATGGATGGCACGCTCGCACAGCTTGCCCACATCGCGCTCGCCGTCGTCCGCAGCCTGCACAATTCTCCTGGCAATGATTTCCCGATCTACCTCGAGCTGGCCGATGTGTTGAAGCGTTCGACATGCTAGGGTCACGGCGATTACCTGCCCTGGGTCAACGGATAAGCTTTCGAAAATCGGATTGACACTGGCCATAATGCTCCTCAAGGCGAGCTCGTTTGCCAAGCTCAGTTATGCCTCGCGATGAACCAGAGCCACTTTGCTCCCGTCGCCGCGGGACAGACATGTTACCGATTTGTCGGGGTCATCTTTGCGACAAGCCCTGCGAATGGCTTGTACGACTGCTTGGCAAGCTCGCCATAGAGCAGGCCGATCTTCTGCGTCTCCGCAACGAACGTGTCATAAGTTGCCTTGGCGAAGTCGGCCTGAACCTCAATCGCCTTGTCGAGCGACTTTACGCCCGAGAGCTTCTCAACAAACAGCTTCGTGTCCTCGAGCGACTTCTTCGTGTAGTCCCCGTAAGCACTAGCAATCGCAAGGAAGCCCCCGGGGAAGGCGCTGGATGGAGCTCCTGTCTCAAGTTGATCATTGCCATTCGGTTGGTGCGGAAAATTCTGCTTTGTCCGGATCTGATCTGACATTTGTGTTTCCCTGTTCGCTTGGTGTGGATCAACGTTCAGCACCACCAATAGTTGCTTCGGGTCCGTCAATTGTTGCCGGCTTGCTGCGCGGCGTGTGTTTGTACGAGGAACAACCGCTGCGAATGCGCGTGCAGCGGAATTGTCATCAGCGGTCGGCTAGCCCCCTACCGGTGGGGCGTCGGCGCGGACAGGCCAGCCATAGCCGGCGGACGCCCATCCATCGGAACGATCTGACAATTACATGTTCGAAAAAAGAGTCGAATCGTGAAAGCGCGTGTTTGGGATAACCAACGCTAGTTCGGGAGGTGATCAATATTGGTCAGCGGCAGCAGCATGCATTGCTCAACGATGGTGCATCACCGCTCCCAACGGCATCCACCGGTGACTGGGAGTTTCGCGCTCCCGCCATGATCAAGGCTCGCTCCATGACGATCCAGCGACCGACGTGTCCCAAATGCCAGATAAGCATGATCCTGGCGCGCATTGCGCCCGGTCCCGCCGGCTTTTGCATTCATACCTTCGAATGTCCCGCTTGTGACCTCATCCACCAGCTCCTCGACGAGGTAGTCGACCCGATGAATTGCGCAAATACTTTAGCTTGGTTTCAGGGGGAGCTGCGGGCGCCGACATAGCACGCGCGCAACCGAAGTGATCGGGCGCTAAAACCATCGATGTAGGCATTGCGACGCCGATGCCGACGGTGCGAGCCTGGCTTCGCAACGGCAGTGACCCGCTCACCGGACATCTGGCTCAGCGCATCGTTTCGCGAACTCAGCGCCGCCCTTCGACATATCGAAGGATGGTCTCCGAAAGGCGGACGACCAGTTCCTTCAGCTCCATATTCTCCTTTTCGAGAGAGCGAAGGGCGCCCCTCATTCGCATCTCGTCGTCCGGACTCTGAGGCCAAAAGCTGGGTGACTTTCGCTCGACGATCATTCCTTCCTCCCAACAGTCCGCCCCCCCAAGGATACATGCTCTTAGAGACACCGATTCGCTGGTCAATATTGCTCAGTTTCAACGACGAGCGCGTTGGTTATCGACCGACCCTGATCTGCGGCGACGCTCTCCGTTGTGGCTCGCTCTTGCCGCCCATCAGCACGACATCCTGGTGGGACAGCCATGCTGCCCAATGCCTTCCATGCAGCCGCCCGAGCCGCGGCGAAGCCTCGAGCCAACGATATCGCCTGCAGACGTAATCACCCGAAAATCCGCATTATGATTGCCTTGCCGAGGGGGGCGGCACGTATGCCGGTGAATGCAGTGACGTAGTCGCCGGAATAGAAAGCTCGAATGAGATCAACGCGCGTGTTGAGGGTCTCGTCGAATCGGATTGCAAATCCATCCGCTGTACGCCGCACGACCAGAGCGGCGAGAGTTCTCTCCCGAAGAGTGCAATGAACGGCAGTGCCAACGGGTGGAGGATTGTTGCTGACGAAGCGGGCACCCGTGATCGACATATCGGCCAGACGGTAGATACCGGACCGTCCACCGATACTGAAAAGAACCGGCTCAGTTCGCTCGAACCGCTCGGCCTTTCGCCGCCGCGGCTGCTCGATGGACACCAGGCAGACGATCGTCAGGATGACCGCATTGTATAAACTCCAGGCCAGCGCCAGGCCGCCATAGGCGATGATGTCGCCTTGCGCATGAAGCACGAAGGCATAGGCAATTCCGGCAAGCGTAATCGCCAACGCGGGCCCGTAGACCCTGAGCAGCGGCCATTCGATGAAACCATGATCGCGATCTCCGCCCTTTGGAGTGACCTCGAATTTGTGCCCCAAGGGCTTGAGCAGTCCCGTTGCGACCGCTTTGAGAACCGCCGGCAGGGCAATATATTGAGCGACGTCGGACATCACCGCCATTGACCGTCCACGAGAAATCCAGGCCATGGTGAGCGAGTACCAGACATAAAACGGCAGGAAATATCCGAGGAGTACGAAAAGATCCGCCTGAACGGCTTTGATGCCGAACAGAAGATATAGGCTCGGAACGACAAGACCGAAGACCTTGACGACATAGGTCGAGGTCCAACTCATGAATGCTTCGACGAGGGACAGCCTGTCGACAACATCCAGCCGCGATCTTCGGGAAAAGGGGCCGCTGCGCCCCCGAAAGATCTGCATGAAGCCAAGACACCATCGGCTGCGCTGAGTGATGTACTCCTTGAGCCCCTCCGGGGCCAACCCCAAGGTCAGACGTTCGTTCAGGTACACCGTGCGCGCGCCGATTTCCTTCAGCCGCAGCGTCAGTAGATAATCCTCCGTCACGGAATCGGTCGGAAAGCCGCCAATTTTCACAAGTGACGAGCGTCTGACGACCGACGACGTGCCGCAGCAGAAAGCCACGCCCCACGCGTCCTTCGCTGGCATCAGAATATCGAAGAAGAAGCGCTGCTCGTCCGGCCAAACCTTGGTCGCAGCCAGGTTGGTTTGGATCGGATCCGCATTGATGAAATGCTGAGGCGTCTGCACCACGCCTACGCCAGGATCGCGGAACAGGCACATCGCGCGAGCGAGAAATTCGGGCATGGGAACGAAATCGGCGTCGAGGATCGAAATGAAGTCGGGAGGATCGGCGAGCCCCGTCACATGCCGCAGAGCGTGGTTGATGTTGCCGGCCTTGGCGTCCTTGTTGTCGGGCCGAGCCAGATAGCGGCAGCCGAGCTCGCCTGCAAGCTTTTCGAGCCAGCGGCGCCGCCCGTCGTCCAGCACCCAAACTCGATAGTTAGGATAGTTCATTCCAGTTGCGCCGACGATCGTGCGCTCGAGAATCGAAACTTCCTCGTTGTAGGTGCAAATAAACACGTCGATCAGGGGAGAGACCTGTCCGGCAAGCCACCGTCTGTTGGCTTCGACTTGCGGCGTTCGGTCGGTCGTGCGGCTGAGAAACAGCAGCGACAGTGCACTCGCCGCGAGTGATGCAGCCTCGACGCCGAGGAACATTGCTCCCACGACGAAATCGAAGGTCCAGCCGACGGGCGGGATCGTGGACGTAAGGCGCCATCCAAAATAGCGGATCATAAGCAGCAATAGGATCGCGGTCATCAGCGAACGCGCTGCAGAG
Source organism: Bradyrhizobium sp. PRIMUS42 (assembly GCF_023006515.1). Classification (NCBI taxonomy): domain Bacteria; kingdom Pseudomonadati; phylum Pseudomonadota; class Alphaproteobacteria; order Hyphomicrobiales; family Nitrobacteraceae; genus Bradyrhizobium; species Bradyrhizobium sp. PRIMUS42. The sequence continues at coordinate 28,006 of NZ_JALBGZ010000008.1, read as the reverse complement.
TTCCCAGGCCGCAGCCAGGGCAGGATGGCAAGGCAGAATCCGAGCGCAAGAAGGCCCGGCGTCAGCGCGGCGATCATGGCTTTCTCGCACTATCTGCCGAGAAGATGACGCGTCCGGTTCGCCCGACCGGACAATCGTTGGAGCCATCGTTAAGTGCGGGGACCGAAATCGTGGCACGATATGGTTCCTTGCTCAGCGCATCGGGACTGATGGCGAGGTTGGCCGCGGCCCCCGCGGAGCCCGTGAGATTGACCACGATGCCGGCCAACTCGGGCCCTTCGGCGCTCGGTCGGAAATGCGCGACCGATCCCAGTTGCAGGCTGTTGTACACACTCTCCCTGACGTTCGCCGTCACCACCGCGCCGGAACAATCGAGCAGGCGAACGAGCGGTTGGCCGGCCCGGACGTCCTCACCTGGCGCAGTCAGGATCTCCCAGACGCGACCAGCGACGGGGAATGTGATCTCCGCTTCCGAGCGGCTGACGTAGCGAGATCGCTCGGATTCAACCTCACCCTCGAGCCACGCGATCTGCGCATCCGCATGCGCGACGTCCGCGATGAGCCCTTCCGCCCGCTGCCGCATTTCCTCCTCACGCTGCACCGAACTCGGACGATCGTTGTAGCTGTCGCCGAGAAACGTGCCTTGGCGCGCGGCGGTGAGCTCGACCTGGGTCGCATCCAGGTGGCGGCGCGCGCCGATCTCGGTCTGCAGGGCTATGGTTTGATCTCGTGTCAAGCGCCCAAGCTCGACGGAGGAAACGCTGCCTGACTTGATGAGCGACAAGGCTCTTTGCACGGCAGCCGCCGCCTCCTCGCGCCGCGCCGCGGCCGCCTCGATCGAGGTTTGGATCTCGGCGATGCGCGCCTCGAGCTGACGAATACGCCCCTCCGTGAACAGGGCCGCCTGACGCGCCAGATCCTTCTGCGCTGCGCGGGCGGAGGCTATCTTCGAAACGAGGCTTGGCCTTTCGTTTTCCAGGCGAGACATCTGGCTGCGCAGATCATCGAGCCGCACGCGGTCACCGCGCGGGTTGACGACGCGAAGGATGAACGTGCCCTCCGCGACGATGCCTGTATCGCCCGACAGACCGGCGCCGGCTGAAACCTTGCCGTCGATCGGTGATCTCAATGTCACCAGTCTCGAGTTGACGACGGCTTCGACGCTTGACGTCTGGAAAAGCGCTCTCAGAGGGAGCCAGCCGAATACTGCGACGATGGCGATGCCCGCGGCCGCCTTCACAAATCGCAGTGGTATCCGGCTCGGCTTGGATTGCGCCACATTCGCGGTCGGAGCGTCAGTCTCCGGTGCCTCGGTCTTGCGGGGATTAAGATGCCCGTCCAACTCGTGCCGTGGGCCGTACCCGCCATTTGTTGCGCCGTCGATCGACGTCGTGAGAGGTCGACCGGTGTGTGGACTGCCGCTTTCGGGTACGGAGTTGCAACGCGATTGATTTTCCATGGTAGGCATGATCACCAACGCGCAACCTCGGCGAGAGATGCAGGCCACGGAAGAAAATGTCATGTTGGTGAGACAAGCGCTAACCGAAAGGCGAGAATGGTCGACAATGGCGGAGGGCCGGGAGCCGCTCCGCCCACGGAAGTGCAGGTTTCGTGCTACCGTTCAGCCGTGGCGTTGACCACGTGCAGCTTGGGCACGGGCGAAGCCGGCGGCATTGGCCTCGAGAAGCCGGCCAGAATGCTGGCGCCGAGTTCCGAGGCCGGGACCGGCCGGCCGAAGAAAAACCCCTGGACCTGATCACCGTCGGCCGTATCGAGAAACGCCGCCTGGCTGGCGGTCTCGACGCCTTCGACCGTTACGCGCATGTTCAACTCGCGTCCAAGCGCGATGATCGCTTTGACCACCGCTCCGACCTGGCAATGGGGGCCCTCGAGGCCCTGCATGAAGGTTCGATCGATCTTGATCTTGTCGAACGGAAATCGCCACAGATAGCTGAAGCTCGAATAGCCTGCACCGAAATCGTCCATTACGATGGCCACGCCCATCGCCTTGAGAGTCAGGAGCTGCGCCATAATTGTTTCGGTGTTGCCGAGCAGCAAGCCTTCGGTAATCTCCAGTTCGAGCCGGTGCGGCGCGAGTTCCGCCTCCTTCAGTGCGGCAGCGACGATGTCGCTGATGGTGCCCGCCACGAACTGCTGGGGTGACAGGTTCACTGCAACGGTCAGGTGCGCCGGCCAGGTCGCGGCGGTGCGGCACGCCTCCCGCAACACCCACGCCCCGATCTTGTCGATAAGCCGCAAGTCCTCGGCGATCGGAATGAAGGTCAATGGCGGAATGAGCGTTCCGTCCGCCGCGGGCATCCGGATCAGCGCTTCGAAGCCGGCAAGGCGGCGCTGAGCTATTTCGAAGAGCGGCTGGTAATGCAATTCGAAGCGATCATTCAGTACCGCCTCGCGAATCGCCCTCTCGAGCTCGATGCGAGCTTGTAGCTCTATATCCATCTCTGGCGCGAAAAACCGGATGCAGTTGCGGCCGGCAGTCTTGGCCGCGTACAGCGCGAGGTCGGCACTCTTGAGCAATCGCTCCGGGGTGGTGTCCTCTTCCATCGCCAGCGCCACGCCGATGCTAGCGGTGGTGAGGATCTCGTGCTGCTTGAATTTCACGGGCGCATTTACGGCGGCGGCGAGACGGCGCGCAAACGACTCGGCCTGCGCCTTGCCGGCGATGCCGCCCTGCACGACGACGAACTCGTCGCCGCCGAGCCGGGCCGCCACGTCGTCGATTCTGACCGCTGCGCGCAGACGCGCGGCGATGGCCTTGAGCAGGAAGTCGCCGCCGTCATGACCGAGCGTATCGTTGACCTCCTTGAAGCGGTCGACGTCGATGAAGTGTACGGCAAGGCTGCCGCCCCGCATCTGCAGGCGAGCGACGGCTCTCTCCAGCTTTTCGATCAGATGAGGGCGATTGGCCAGCCCGGTCAACGCGTCGTGATGGGCGAGAAACCGGATGCGCCGGTCAGCGTGTTTCACCTTCGTTTCTCGATACCAGGCAATTGCGGGAATGGAGAAGGCGAGACCCGACAGCAGGCAAAGGAACACGGCCGCGGTCAGGAACGTGTTGTGGACATTCTTGCGTTGCTCGGTTTGGTCCACGTAGGCCGCAACGACCGCAGTGGGGCGACCATCGATCTGGACCGGGACATAGGCGCGGGCGAAGAATGCCGGTTGGTCGGGCGAACTGCCCTCCCTGACGTCGACGATCGTTTGACCGTCGACCACCGATCGCGCCGCATCGGGGCTGTATTCAGACAAGTCGACGAGCGCGATCTTTTCGCGGGTCGAAACGAGCTGGGAATAGCCATTACGGTTGAATATTTCGTAGTGAAAGACCTCGCCAGAATTTCGCGCCGACAGGAAGAACGCAATGCTCGCGGCGGAAGGCTGCTCGCCGCCGGCGATCTGCTCGAGATCGGTGACGCTGGCCGCCAGGAACCTCGCCCAGCTACGAGCGGTCGATGTCGCATCTTGACGTAGAAGGTAATCGGTCGTGATTTTCAGGGTGATCCCGGTTCCCATCAATAGAGTCGCGAGCGCGGCGACGATGGTAACGATGTTTCGCTGAGGCCAGATATTGGCGAGCGATGGCATCCGCGGCTACCGGGTCGATCGCAATTTTGTGAGCTCGGTCCGAACCGTTTTCAGCAGCTCGGCATTGCGCTCACTTTTCGAAGCCCAATCATTGGCAAGGGCCGCGAACACGGCATTGGCCGTATCGAGGTCCGATGGCGAGGGGATGACCACCTGGCGCTTCGGATCGGACTTCAGCTCACCCATAATGCTGCTTTCTACGGCTTCGTAGGTATCCATGAAGCGTCCGGCTGCCCACGTACCACTGTATTTGAGGATGATCGCCTGCGCGGATTTCGGCAGTCCGGTGAATGTTTTCCGGTTCATCAAAACCATCAGCGGCGCGCCGCTGATTCCAAGAAGGTAATGATAAGTCGCAACGCGTTTGATGCCGTAATCGACCAATGGCGATGGTGGCACGAGGGCACCGTCGATGCTGCCATTGCCGATGGCTTCCGAGATCTTGGTGACCGCCAGAAATACGGGCTGCGCTCCGAGTTTTTCCAGCGCGGCGGCTTCGCCCGGATTGTTGACGCGAATTCTCTTGTGCTTCAGATCGTTCAGCGACCTGATCGGGATATTGCTGTGGATCGTCTCAGGCTCGGTGACGTAAGCGCCGATCACCGTGTAGTCTTCGTATCCTTGCAGCGCGTTGGCGGCCATAAGCTGGTTGAACACCGCAACGGACTCCCGCATGCTTGTAAACAGGCCGGGCATCTCGATGATTGCATTATCTACGAACCGGTTCCGAGTCAGTCCCGTCACGACGTAGGCGATGTCGGCCTTACCGTCGAGCACGAGCTGGGGTTGCTCAGCCGGATCCTTGCCAAGCGCGCCGCTGAAATAGGTTTCGATTTCGATCTGGCCTCTTGCCTCGGCGTTGACCGCGTCGACGAATGGTTTGACTGCGGCGAGATAACTCGTCGAGCGGTCGGAGCTTGGGAAGGCCAATTTGAGCTTGACCGGTTCGGCGGCGGACGCCGAAATCAACGCAAAAGAGATCACCGCGCTTCGTGCCAGCAACTTAAGCATCGGTTTTCCGATCGTGGCGACGGCGCGTCACACAGTTATGTAAGACGCCGATTTCCTCTGGTCTCTAGCGAACCCTCATAGATAGAAACGCCGTACATAACGCTCATAAATAGAAACTAGCGACCTGACCGGCGATCAAATCGCGCATCGTGGTTTGACGCGTGTTAACGCCAACGAGACAATTGTCTGAGAGGGCCGATGCGATTTGGCCCAACTTCACCGACCTGTGCTCCGCACAGCAATGGCGCGAAACTCGAGGCTGGCCTTGTCAGTCCGCGAAGTGAGGCGGACCCTCTTAGCTTTAAGCGTTCAAGTCTTCTCTGCTGAAGCAGATAGGATCGCGGACACCCGTCCTGCTTGTTCCTTCGACAAACGTTCCGCCACTTCAGTTCCAATTAGAGCCGGGCCCTGCGTTTTCGATCGTAGACCATCCAGCCGACACCTCCCGTGCGAACGAAAAATCTGCTCTGCGGCGCAACCTCACCCATAGGGAGCCCCCTAATTACCATGCGTTGGAAAATGGACCGCGACCGCTTTCCTGACCGCATCGCACTTCGCTGCGGGGCTGAAATGCGCGTGTCGAGGACGGCTTCAATGCGCCGCTTACGAGACCCCATTTGAGACCTCAAGCCAATATTGGAATGTTACACAACGGCGGCCAATCTCTCGCTATCAGAGCGGTAGTATGCTTTCAAAAATGCCGCGCTCACTGGTCAATATTGCTCACATTGCAAATATTGCCGGAGACGAGGAGTCGTTCGCTTTGCAGCTCGACGGGCATGGCTGCTTCGGGGTGGCAGCGGATGGGGAGGTAGGTGGCGCGGCAATTGGGGGCGGCGTTGGTAACCCATTCCACAGGACTCGCTACGCCACTGTGACTTGGCTACCAGACCCGCGACTGTGGACCCGCTCTGCGTGAGGCTGCGGTGCTGGCTCCCGGGATTCCGCGTGGGTCACGCGAACGGCAAACTTGCCAGCTTTGCCTTTTGGCCAATGTCAGCCTCTCGGAAAGAAATGAGTCGCCGCCCCTTCTCGTCCCAAAAGACCCTCGGCACACATAAATCTCGTTCCCTAAAAAGCACAACGCCGCCGAGCCGAGTAATGCTTGGCGGCGTTGTGTCGGATCGGGAAATCGCAATCCGGCGGTACACATTTGTCCGCACACGCCGTGCCAATGTTCACCGCAAAAAGGACGGCTCCCAATGAGGGATGAAGAGAAAGACTGAACCACTCACGTGGCTACACATCGCGCGCGGGCTATGTCGGCGAGGAGCTCAGAGACGCTATCGGTACATCGAACGTGTACGAGAACCCCGTCGACGCATACGTTAGTTGCACGTCGCCCCGGAGCTGCTTGCCAAGCGTCTCGATCAGCCGCGTTCCGAAACTGCGCTTTACGGGCGGCTGGACCATTGGGCCGCTCTTCTCGGTCCAGGTCAGGTGCAAGCGCTGGGTCTGTCGGTCCATTGTCCAGACGAGGTCGACGCGCCCCTCCGGGACCGACAGGGCGCCAAACTTCGTGGTGTTCGTGCAAAGCTCGTTAAGCGTCATCGCGACAGCGATGACGGCAGCCGACGTCATCCGGATATCGGGTCCCGAGATCGAGAATTTCGACTCATCGGGATTGTCGAAGGCTTCGATGGCGCTACGGACGACCGTGCCAAGATCAGCGCTGGACCATCTTGCCTGCAAAAGAAGATCGTGCGCCCGGCCGAGCGCCAATAGCCGGCCCTCGATGGCCTGCTGTGCGTGCTCGGCCCCCTGTAAGCCGTGCAGGCTTTGGGAGACGATGGCGGCGACGGTCGCAAGGGTATTCTTGATGCGGTGGTGCAGCTCTTCAAGGATCAGATTCTGCAGCCTGTCGGCCGCCTCGCGCTCTCTGGCGTCGATACCGGCCTTGGCAAGCAGACTCCTCGTATTGATCTCCGCCTCCGCCAGGAGAAGCCGCAGGCTAACGTTCTCAGCCGCCAGAAAGTCCTGGTGCGATTCTGCGTCGCTGGGGGGCGGATCTGTGCGGAGATCGACTTCAAGCATTTGCAACTCTATCACCTTGGACTGGGTGCCGCACTCGATTTTGGGCGGAGCGTTCGCGTTGTGCGATTTTGGCGGCATCCGGCACCAAAACCACCAGCTTCAGGCGTGACCGATCATGCTGCGCATCTGGGCTATGATTTGCCAGGCTTGGAGTGGCTTGCCGAAAAATCTGCTGCACGGGGGAAGATCGATGCTCGCCGGGTTCAATTGCCCCGACATCAGGATGATCTTGATCACCGGCCAACGCTTATGCACGGTATGCGCAAGGCCCAGGCCGTCCATGCTGCCGGGCAACTGAATGTCGGTGCACATGAGCGCGATGTCGGATCTGGATTCCAGGATTGAGACGGCTTCGTCGGTATCCAGAGCTTCCACCGGCGCGTAGCCGGCGTCTTCCACCATGTTGACCGCGCGCATGCGGAGCATCATCTCGTCCTCTACGACGAGAACGACGGCCGGACTGCGTGAAATATCGAGCATCATTGGATGGGCCCCTCTACGGGAAACGGCTGTTGACTGGAACGAGCGATCGATCTGGGACAAGCATCTCGGTTCCCCTATGATCCATACCTAGGTGCTCTTTCCTCAGAATATCCGACCCGATCGGTGCGTGAATGGTGGAGCGGACGGGATGCAACTCTCAACTGTCATTCTGACGGCACGCCGGCCTTGCCGCCGAGATGCTCGAGCATCTCAGCAGCGTTCTCCAGGATTGTTGCCTTTTGCAGTGCCTCCCCGCGCTGATGTCCCGGCGGCATCTTGCGAGCTCTATTGAGGGCGTTTGCCGCCCTGATGTTCAGTTCAGAAGCTAACAAGGGTTTGACTCCCCTCATTGGCCCGAATGAGCCATTGGCTGGAGCTGACGGCGCTCGCCTGCCGGGAGGAACTACCACTGAATAAGCACTGCAGCAGCGATCAGCAGCACAAAAACGATCGGCAGCAATACGGGAGGTACCATCCACTCGCGAACACTGAACTTGGAGATATCTGACATTTGACCGCCTCTTGGCCGCGGCGGGAGCACAATGCTCTCAGTCACCGATAACAGCCGAGGGGCGCGCGGTGATGACTAAGATGTGGTGCCTATTCGCAGAATAGCGAGGGCCAAGCGCAACTTTCTTGCTGTCGTCAGCATCGAGCGGCATTGTAATACGCTTCCAGGATAACCATTTGAGGGTTCACGCAACTGAATCGCTCCAACATCCCGCCCTTCGCGTCAAGCTTCGGCCACGTCAGATGTTGTCAGCCTACCGCCTGCACGTCGACGTGAGCCGTCGCGGGACAGGATAAGCTAGGGGCATCCGAAATCATTCGATGCAAATCGTGCTAGGCACGAGTCTCGTGTACCGGCAACTGATCGGCCTCAACCATGATTGAGTTTCCAAATCACAGTCGTTCTTATGATCGCACGCGGCGTGCCGTGCGATTTTGGGGACACGACAGCGCTATCGAGGCGTCGTTTTTCATAAACGAAAGCGCGCTGAAGCGACTTCAACCAGATGCCAGCTACGATGAAGCGGGCTTTCTGAACGCGTTTGATTCCAATCGTGACTTGATCTGTGCCGCCGCTGCCAAGGTCTACAGCCGCGGTAGCAGGGGCTCTTACGATTTGGACGCCGCAAATTTTTGAACCGATTTCGCACTGCAATTCGGCCTGATCAGCGAAGACGCTCGACGAATAGCGAAACGTCGGCTTTTCGATGTGGTTGTCTGATGATCTGATCACCTGAAAAATCGCAGCTGGGCTGACACCAGGGTAGCGGCAGAGTCGAACCGAGACTGCACCCGATCATCTCTCTTGCCTCTTGGGAAAATGTCATGGACACACATTTTACGCTTACCTTCCTGTCGGGTGGAGGAATTGTCCTTCTCGCGTTTGCTGCGATTGGGGCGTTTTTGTTTACGGAACGGTTGCGAGGAGCGAACGCTTCTCGCTAGCGAGAAGTGGAGAAAAGTTGACGGCACCCCACTGCCCGCCGTTAGCGCTGCCGTCTTTCCGCCGGCGATGAACAGCCCCTCTCCGGCGCTCAGCATTTTCGCCTCGCCACCCAGCGAGACCTCGATCGATCCTGACATTTGGTAGAGGATGCCGTTGGCCGCCAAGACGCTGCTCCTCTCGTCCGGCCGAAAGAGTGATGCTCACCGTTTTGAAATGGAGCTGCACGTCTGTAACGTTTCCCGCCGTACCAAGTCGGATTGAAAGGCATCGCCGGTCAACACGCGCCGCGCGCGGCAAAAGCCAAAGATAAACCCGCCGGGCTGGTGAAAGCGCACGGAAAATGACGGACGACAAGACAAGCACCGATCGAAGTCTGTCTGTCGCTGAGCGAAAACTCTCAGGGGACACGAGGCACGAGCGGCCATGCGTATCATGAACCCGCTCAGAAGGCGTTCAATAAAAATCGGGTTCGGCTACGGGAAGAGGCGGCCGCGGGTCCGATGGTCGCTCCCGCACCCGAGCTGCCGGACCATATTCCGATCGAACGCGTCCTATTTTCCACCAGGATCCAGAACGCTCTCCGAGGAGCCCGACCTGAAAACCGTCGGTGAGGTGCGCGAGATATCGGACGAAGCCCTTACTAGCCTCCCCGATCTTGGAAGGCCGCTCTCCGATCTCCGCATAAAATTGGGCCTGCCGTCGACCGACGGAGTTAGACCAATAAAGCCCACCTAATTACGGCGATCGCAAAGCCTTCAGGCTATAGTACTTCACCTCCTCTTAAGGCGCCCGTTATGTGGCCAAGACGTTCCGGCGGCGCAAGGGCGGAGAAGAATGGGCGCTCGAGATGGAATATCGATCGCAACGGATCGTCCAAGCCACGCGTGGCGCGGAACGTTCGCACGTTTGGCGACCTGATCAAGGCAGCCACGCGCCCGAAGCCGCCTCGAATTGGCACCGTGATGCTCTCGACTGTTTTCATCTTGCATAAACCGGGCCGCATTAACGAGGCCCACAGCCACGCAATTGCATGGCGGGTTGGACTATCGTCATCAACGCTGTTTGAGTGTGGAGAGGCCGGGGAGCGCCAGCACCACGAAATGATCCAGAATCGGATCATGATCTGCAGCTCAGTCCACCCATTCTGCTGGAAATGATGGAGTAGCGGAGCCATCCGGGCGGCTCCAGAGGATCGTTCGATGCGCACGATCATCTTGGAGGCAGAGCGTTTGGTCATCGCTTTGAAGGCTTCGCGGAAATCCTCAAGACGGAAGATGCTGGCCACAATGGGAACAAGCTTCTTCTCGGTCAACCACCATCGGCGTAAAAGATCTCTGCTTCTGAGCCCGGACAGCATAACCACCTGCAAACTTGAGCATCAATCCTACGGCTTGAGAGCAATATTGCAGGGTCGAGCCCTACCCTGCCTTGCGGCGCTCCAACACTTCGCGGATCAAAGGCAGACGATCGTTGCCAAAATACATATCGGTTCTGTCAATGAAGATTGTCGGTGATCCGAAGCCGCCGCGTGCGATTACCTCGTCCGTGTTGAGCCTAAGCTGATTCCTGACCGCCTCTTCGTTGATGTTTCGAAAGAACTCCGCGGGATCGATCCTCACCTTCTTGCAAATGTTGGTCAGCACAGACTCCTGGGAGATATCTTTGTCCTCACCCCAATAGCTTTCGAACACTGCAGTTGCGAACGGGACCATCCCGTCGCTACCGAGCCAGACGCAGCCGCGCATCGCCCTTACGCTGTTTACCGGAAAGACCGTCGGTGGCATCTTAATCACAAGACCGGCCGAACGAGCGCAATCAGCGATATCTTTCAGCACGTACTGCGCTTTCGGCGCGATCGGATTTTCGCGCGAGGCATAAATGCTCGGATTGACCGCATTGAAGATGCCGCCAGCCAGCACGGGTCGCCACGAAAGCGGCTCGTCAAACTCCTTCGCCAATTTTTGAATGTTGTGGAAGGCGAGGTAGGTCCACGGACTTGAGCAGTCGAAGAAAAACTCGATCATCGATCGTTACACTCTCCATCTCTCCGGTACGCGATGCTGCGAGCCAGCATCTCCATTTTCAATCGCCAGAGGCCTCCATCACCGTTCATTCAGCGACGACCCTGGATGCGCCGAACATGATTCGCTCTGCTTCGTCGGAAAACGGCTCCTTCACGAATTTGCCGACCGCAAGGCCGGCTTGCACTTGCGGCCGTTCGCGAACTTCCGCATACCAGCGCTTGACGTTCGGATAGTCCTCGAGTGTGAAACCCTGCGCTTTATGAGTCATCGTCCACGGGAAGCAGGCCATGTCGGCTATCGTGTACTCGTCGCCAGCAACAAAGCGCCCGGTCTTGCCCAATTGAGCGTCAAGCACACCATACAGTCGCGTCGCCTCACGCTGATAGCGGTCAATCGCATACGGGATCTTCTCCGGCGCATAGAGACGGAAATGACCGTGCTGACCAAGCATCGGTCCAAGACCGCCCATCTGCCACATCACCCATTGTAAAACCCGGCTACGACCACGCACATCCACTGGCAGAAAGCGTCCCGTCTTCTCGGCCAGGTAGATCAGGATGGCACCCGTCTCGAATACAGAGATAGGCTCGCCGCGGTCCGACGCGCGATCAACGATCGCTGGAATACGATTGTTCGGGCTGATAGCGAGAAACTCTGGCCTGAACTGTTCACCGGCGCGAATATCGATTGGGACGACGCTATACGGTAGCCCGAGTTCCTCCAGCAGAATCGAGATCTTCCAACCATTGGGCGTTGGCGCGTAGTGCAAGTCAATCATTGCAACCTTCCTACGGAGCTACTCGTTCGAGCCCCGCTGTAGTCTCCCTAGGTTTGATCGAGCCAGGCAATGGACCCGGCTTGACGAACGCGTCCACCACATTGCTCAGGAGCTGCGAGACGTTGTTCTCGAAGCCGTTGATAGGGAGGGCGCTTCCGAATGCGATGGATCCGGTTGCAAACACCGCCCCGTTATTCGGCGCCTCGAAATACAGCATGTCGGCCCGCAGGATGTAGTTGTGCGTCCCGCTGAAGCCCTGATGCGCGTGCGCACCCTCCTCGTCATGGGCGATGTAGTTGTCGGGGTGACCACCCGAGGATGCGATGATCTTCGTGTTGGGCGGCGTGCCGAACCCCAGCTTGTAGCAGTCGATCTCGATGCCCGCCGCTCCCCCATTACCGAGGCCGAAATCACCGATGATCTCGCCCTCGATCCCGTCGGTGATCCAGGCGAGCGCCGGATCGTAGCTGTCGGGCATTCGACGGTAGGGCTGGCTATGGGCGAAGCCCTCGCCCGCAAACGTGTTACCGACCAGCTTCTGCCCCCAGCGCTGAAAGCCGGTCCAGATTCCGCACATCTGCCCCGTCGTGGCGAGGTAGTACTCGCCGGGCCGTGCCGCCCAGGCGATCCAGTGGCCACCGGTCTTGCGGCACTCCATGATCCACGGCTCGTCGTCGCGAAATGCCACATTGCAGCAGAAGCTGTTCGCGCCCATGCAGATGAAGCGTCCGCCGCCTGCGATGTAATCTTCGTGTGCGTCGAGCATTCGCTCGGAATGATATTCTGGATGTGTGGAATTGAGAATGCACGCATAGGGGGCCATTGCGGCCACACCCTCAAGATGCACATCTTCATCGGTCAGGACATCATAATCGTAGCCCTTGTGCTCGAGCCACGCCAGGATCGAGAGATCAGCCGGGAAATTCCAAGGCAGATCGAACGCGGAGATCCGGTATTTCGGCCGCATGTTCACCAGCGGGCGGCGATAGCTCGAATAGCAGATGCCTGCACCATCTGCATGCGAGTCGTAGCAACCGCCGCCGAATTCCGGATTTTCGTAGATCTCAATGTCGACCTCGGAGATCGTCGGCGGTTGACCGGCCATTGGCTGCACGATCTGGCCGTCCGTCGCGAAGCGCTCGTTGGCATAAGCGATATAAGTCGCGGTGGAAAACAGCAGAGCGATGCGTCCGGTCGGCACGCGCGGCCGGACGAAGAAGACGATGTACTCTTCGGCCAGGCCCTTGCCGTCCCCGCCGCGTACCCTCATCGCGTAGGCGCCGCTGCGCAGCGTTTCGGGCAACTGGAGCGCTCTTGTGACTTTCCAGTTGCTGTCGATCATCGCGTCGGCATGGAATTCTACGCCACCGTATTCGTGCGGGGCGAGACGGAAACAGTCGTTACGGCCGTTCCAGTTGTAGCCGGTCTGCGCGCGTACCGGCCTGTTATAGCCGATCGCATCGAGGCGATTTGGTCCGATGTCGACCACGACGTCGCCGATGCCGTGGTCGGTGTAACCCTTCGTGGTGTCCCAGTATGCCACCATGCCGTCCGATGGGGGCCGCCCGCCCGAGCGGATCGCATCGAGTTCCTCGCGCCCCAGCGGACGATCGAAGATACCACAACGATCGATCTTCCCGCAGTAGAGCTGTGACACGAAATGTCCGCGCAGTGCGTGCCAGTCGCGCGAGCCGGCCACCAGGAAAGGCGTATCGGGCAGATTGTTCTGCCTGAACCGAAACACCTCCGACACGTGCGAGCGATATTCGACCGGCGCAACCTTGCTGAGCAGGCTGTTATAGCGGTTCACGACCCCTTCCTGGTAGAGGGTGGCGCGACCGCTTCGCGCATCGAAGGTGGCTGCGACAAAATACCAGGCCTGCTTCTGCAAGGGCAGCTCTGCCTGCAGATAGTCGATCTCGCCTCCACGACCGATCCAGAACTCCAGCCTTCCGCTCGGATTGATCCCGAGGCCGTAGCCGTGATTCCTGTCATTGTCCCAGCGCCCCAGCAGGCATTGCCGATGCCCGACATCGGGCCATGTTGGCCAGATGAATGCACACAGCGTTACGCTGCCGTCGACCGCGAGCTTGCGATCGGGGTCGGTCACCTGGAGGAAGGCACCGACCTGCGTGAACTGTTTCTCGACTTGCCAGGTGCCGTTGGCGGCGCAGTCGATTTCTTCCTCGATGAATCCCGGACCATCCGGATGTTCGTCGCCATGGATCAGACGCACGAGATGGGCTTCAGCGGTAGACGTGCCATCGGCACTGACATGAAACTGTATGGTATCGCCCGGCTTCACCGAGATCTTGTCTGCGTAGCCGAATATCTTGATCTGCGCCATGATGCGGAGTTTCCAATCGGAAAGGCCGGACAAGGCGCCCTGCCCTGTCCAACGTGTTGCTCTAGGTTTCGAGAAGGTCGCGGATGCAGCGCAAGAATAGGCCGTGACAGGCGTCGTTCGCCGACGTGTAGATGGCCGTATCAATGACACGGGGTGGAACTCCCCGACGCCCCGACAGCTTGACCACCTGATAACGGCGAAACGGCTCGATGGCCCTGACCGCATATCTTTCGTCGAGCGGTCGTTGACGGAAATAGATCAACAGTCGCCCGAGGCGTTCGCTGTGCTGTCCCACCGGCGACCGCCGGTGCTCCTCGATCAACTCGGGAGTCACGAGTGTCCGCAAGAACTCGCGGCGGAAGCCGTCGAACCGATCTCGGACGATGATGTCACGGTCCTGGGACCTGTCATATTCGAGAGGCAGCATTCTCAACTCTCCAGAACTGCAAATGCCTGACGTGAAGCGTGTCGGCCGGGCGCACCCGCACGCCATCCTGCGACGGCTGTTTCATGCCCACTGCTTTTCCTCATTGACCCAGGCGAACCCGGGCAACCTGCCGGCCCCCACGAACGCTTCCACGACATTTGTGAGCACGCGGGATGCGCTGTTTTTGAAGTTGCTGACCGGCAGCGATTGCGCGAATGCGGCCGAGCCGCATGCAAACACGGCTCCGCCATTGGGCGCTGTGAAGTAAGTCAAGTCGGCGTGAACGCGCCAGTCATACGATCCATAGAGACCGAGGTATGAATAAAGGACAAGCTGCTGGTTCACGACATAGCTGTCTGTGTGGCCCCCCGACGATGCGATGATCCTGGTGTGCGGCGGCGTACCTAGGGCGCGGTCGTAATAGTCGAGTGCGAGCCCCGCAGCGCCGTTGTTGGCGAGGCCGAAGTCGCCGATGATCTCGCCATCGACCCCTTCTGTGATCCAGGACACGGTGCGGTGATAACTGTCCGGCATCCGTCGGTATGGTTCGCTTCTTCCGCCGCCCGAGCTGCTCAGGCCTATCCCGACCAGCTTCTGGGTTGCCCGTCCGAGCACCTTCCAGGGACCACCACGCATCCCGTCTGTTGCCATGTAGTGCTCGCCGTAGCGTGATACCCACGGCTTGTAGCCGTCATCGCGACGCCGGCACTCCATGATCCATGGTTCGCCGTCGCGAATTGCCGCCGTCGCATTGAAACCGTTGCCGCCTGCATAGATGTAACGGCCGCCGTCGGCGATATAATCCTCGGTCGCATCCAGCATGCGCTCGGTGTAGTATTCCGGGCGCGTTCCGCTGATGACGCATGCGTATGGCGACAACGCCCCCAGCCCGTCGCGATGCAGGTCCTCGTCGGTCAGGACCTCATACTCGAAGTCGCTCTGGTCCAGCCATGCGATGACGGATAGATCTGCAGCCAATCCTGACGCGACATCGAGGCTCGGAATCCGGTATCTCGGCCGCATGTTCATAATCGGACGGTGATAGGAGCTGTAGCACACGCCGCCGCCGTCGGCGTGCATGTCGTATGTCGATAGCCCGAGATCGGCTCGCATATACATTTCGATGTCGATATCGGACAGCACAGCCGGCTGACCCGTTAAAGCCTCACGTTCCGGATGATCGAAGCTTAGGCGTTCGTTCGCATAGGCAAGATAGGTGAGCGTCGGAAACAGGAATGCAACGCGCGCCCGCGGCCTTTCCGGGCGCACGAAGAAGACGACATGCTCCTCGGTCAAGCTCTTTCCCCTGCGGGAGCGCAGCCTCATGGCATAACAGCCGCTTTTGAGACCGCGCGGCAGGGTCACGACCTTGGTCGCCTTCCAATTGCAGTCCGTCAGCGCGTCGGCATGAAACTCGATCCCCCCGAACTCGTGGGGAGCAAGACGGAAACAATCGGTGAAGCCTTCCCAATTCCAGCCGGTCTGACCGCGAACGGGCCGGTTGTATCCTCGGGCATTCAACTTGTGCCGACCGACGTCGATGACGAGATCACCGATGCCGCGGTCGGTGTACCCCGCGCTTGTATCCCAGTAAGCAACCAAGCTGTCCATCGCAGGGACGAGCCCACTCCTGATCGTGTCGAGCTCGGCGGCCTGCAGGGCCTGATCAAACGCGCCGCACCGGTCGATCTTGCCCCAATATAGCTCCGACACGCACGCACGCTTCTGAGCGTCGCAGCTACGCGATCCTGCCATCAAGAATGGAGTTGAGGCCAGATTGCCGGGCTTGCTCCGGAAGATCGCGGATGTGCGGGACTCGTAATCCACCAGCGCGACCTTGCCCAACAGGCCGTTGTACCTGTTGCCGACCCCGATCTGGTGCAAGGTTGCATGCCGAGTCTCGGCATCGAAGGTCGCGGCCACGAAATACCACATCTGCACTTGCAGTGGCACGTTGGCGGTCACGCTCTCGATCTCTTCACCGCGTCCGATCCAGAACTGCAGAAAGCCCTTTTCGTCGATGCCGATCCCGTAGCCCTGCTCTCTGTCGTCGTCCCATCGGCCGATAATGGTTTGGCGCTTTCCGGACGCGGGCCATGTCGGGTGAATGAAGGCGAACAGGGTGAAGCTGCTCGTGAAGGCCAGTCGCCCCTCGGGGTCTTCGACCTCGAGGAACGATCCCACCTGTGTGACTTGCGGCTCGACCTGCCACCCGCCATTCGCAGTGCACGGCACCTCCTGCTCGACGAAGCCTGGTCCCTTAGGGTCTTGATCGCCATGGATCAGGCGCACCAGTTGCGCCTCAGCCATGTCCGTCCCCTCGGCGCTGACATGAAACTCGATGGTCTCGCCCGGCTTGACCGAGATCCTGTCCGTGTAGCCAAAAAGTCTGACCGGTGTCACCACCAACTCCCTCGTTTGCAAGCCCAATATCCGCCGCGCCGGTTGGACACGGATACGTTCGTGATCCGATCAGGACTCCAGCAGGTCCTGGACGCGCCGCATGAAAACGCCGTGGCAGGCTTCATCGGGCGTCGAGTACATTCTGTCCTCGACCACGCGCGGCGCTACGCCGCGATGACCGGACAGCGCCACGATCCGGTACGCCTCGAAGCGTTCCACGGTGATGATCGCGTACTTCTCCACCTGGGGACGGGTGCGGAAATAGATCAGCAGCCGCTCGAGCGCCTCGCTGTGCTGCCCGTTGAGGGAATGGCGATGCTCCTCAATGATCTCCGGTGACACAAGCGTCTTGAGATGATCGCGAGTCATCTTGTCGTGGCGCCGCTGATAGATGACGCTCTTGTCCTCAGTCTCCGTCGCCTCCTCAGGCAGCATCTCGCCGCCTTTCACCGCCCGCGTCGAGCGCCGCTCGCTCTTCTTCTTGTCGCGCCACGTACGGAACTGCGCCTTGATCCCGAACAGGCCGTTGCGCAGGTAGAGCACCACCAGCAGCATGATGAGACCGATGATCATGAAGCGCGCCGGCCCCCACGTGTTCAGGACCTGGTCGAAGAACACGACGATCAAGGTACCGACCACCGCGCCTTCCGCACGTCCGACGCCGCCGATCACCAGCATGGCGAGCCCGAGCAAGACGGTATCGAAGTTGAAGATCGAGAACGCCACGCCGCCAAAATTCGAGGTGTAGAATCCGCCGATGAAGCCCAGCGCCGCCGACGAGATGAGGAATACCCAGACGCGCGCCTGGCGAAAGTTCACGCCGGTCGCCTCAGCGAAGGCCTCGCGCTTTTCGGGCGCCATACGGAGAATGCGTCCAAGTCTGCGGCCGTTGACGAACCGATAGAGCAACAACGCGAGCAGCATCAGGCCAAAGCAGGCGTAATACGCCAGCAGCAGCTGACCGAGCTGCGACCAGTCTTCCGGTATATAGGTCCGCGCGCCATATAGGCCACCATTTGCGGATCCGAACTCCTTCGAGGTCAAAAAGTAGACCCGGCAGAGCTCGTTGAGCCCAAGGGTGAGAAGCGCATAGTAGAATCCGTCGAGCCGCGTGGCCGGCAGGGCGATGATCCCGCCGAAGACGAGCCCCACCAGTGCGCCGATCGGCGGCAGCAGCCACCAGGGCACGGCAAACTTGACCGCAAGCAGAGCCGTAGCGAACGCGGCGGTCCCGACCACTGCATAAGTGGCGAGCGAAAAGACGCCCGCAGTGCCCATGATGAGCATCCAGCACAGGCTGATGGCCGAATAAATGCCGAACGTGGCTCCCGCCGTCAGCAGCGTGTTCTGCAGGTCCCCGGGCGTGAATAGAGGAGCGATCGCCAGCGCAAGAAGCCCCAACATCCACCAGATGGGCCGCTTGTCGACGATCGTCTTCTCGGCGCGCAACGTCTTGGGATTGTAATCTCCGCGCACGCGAAGCACCCGGCGGCGCGTCGGCCAGTAGCGAAGTCGATTCCACATCGTTTCGCCATGCCCCGGCCACTTGTAGTAATAGCGCAGGCGGCCGACCGGCTTCAGCTCCGTTCTCGACTGGTGCGTATTTTCCCAGACCTCCTGATGGCTCAGGAACGGAATGGTCGGAAGCTCTTCGACGTCGCGCTTGCCGCCCCATACGAAGAGCGGATTGCGCCATTTGATGCCGCCATCAATGGACATGGCTCAGGCCTCCCTCGCCTTGTCGAGCAGCCCGGCGATGCCGCGCGGACGGACCAAGAGAATGACGATGATCACGACGAACTGGGTGATGAGAACATAGCGGCCGCCAATCGACATGCCTGTCACCGCCTCGTTAAGGCCGAGCACGACCGCGGCAATGACGGCGCCACGGACGCTGCCAAGCCCGCCGCAAAGCGCAATGCTGACGCCCTTGATCATCGGCATCAGCCCGCCGAACGGTGAGATGTAGTAGGTCTGGGAGAGCAGAACCGCCGCGAGGCCTGCCAATCCGCCGGTGATGCCCATGACGTAGAAGGAGGTTCGCCGAACGCCGATGCCGACGATGGATGCCGCATGAGGATTCATCATCATGGCTCGTATTTCGAGGCCTCGGCGGCTCGATTGCATCCATCTGAGAACGACCGCCAATATCAGAATGGAAGTCACTACGTTCCCGATCTTATCCGCCGTGAAGACCGCGCCCGATAAGGATACCGACCAGTTGCCGAAGATCTCCGGCAGATTCTTCGACCGCGGACCGAACCACCAGAGCAGGAATTGCGTACCGATTAGATTGATCGCGAGCGTCGCAATGAGACCCCGGATGGTGAAATTCGGCTTGTCGTGGATCGGTATGAACCCGATCGCACAAATGACTACACCCCCGAGCGCGCCGGAGAGGATGCCCGCGGCCAGCACTGCCGGCCCCCAGGTGGAGACATGCTGAGCGAACAGCCAGGCGCCATAACCAGCGAATGCGAATATGAAGCCATAGGAGAGGTTGAGCAGGCCGAGGCTCGACCACGTGATCGAAATTCCGATCGCGAGCGTGCCGTAGATGCACGCAAGGATGATGGTGTTGCTGACGATGAACCAGATATCCACGCTTTAAGCCTTTCGATAAGCGTTCAACGCGAGAGCCGCCGAGGCCTCACCCTTGAGCTTGCCGACGTGCATCCCGATGACACGATCGACCCGTCCCTCCAGCAGCGCGACGTTCTGCTCCGCAATGATCATGGCGGCATTTCCGAGTTCGACCGCCATCAACGCGTTGATCACGCTCTTGCCGATCTTGGGCGCCAGCCCTAGCGATGGCTCGTCTACAAGGAAGAGCGACGCATCGGTCATCAGGCCTCGGCCGATCGACACCATGCGCCGTTCGCCGCCCGACAGGCGCCCGACGGGTACGTCCATCAGCTTCCGCAACGGTGGAAATATCTCCAGGATGCGGAGCTTACGGGCGCCACGATCGCGCCAGGCCGCCGCAGTGTAGGCCCCGGAATCGAGATGCTCCTCGACCGTCAGGCCGTGGAAGATCTCGTCGCCTTGCGGAATCAACGCCAATCCCGCGCGCACGATCTCGTGGGTGTAGCGTCCTGGCCCCTGGCTCCTCGTGCGACCAACCTCCCTGCCGTTCAGCTTGATCGAGCCGCGCTGCCAGCCCGTGAGTCCGGCGATTGCGTAGAACAAAGTCGACTTGCCGTGGCCGTTCAGGCCGACGATTCCGATCCGCTCTCCGCACTGAACGACGAGATCGAGATCGTGGATGACCCGAACCGGCCCATAGCCGGCGGACAATCCTTTGACGTTTAGGACCTCGCGCTGCGGCTGACGCGCCGGACTGCCCGGCAAATGGCTGCTTACGGAAATATTCATCCCTCGGCCTCTTCGCTGAAATCCTCGAAGTAGGCCGCGTGCACCTTCGGATCCGCCATGACTTCGTCCATCAGCCCCTCGGAGATGACCTCCCCGGCATCCATCACCAGAATGCGATCGGCGATCGTTCCCAGGAGCTCGATGCGGTGCTCGACGATCAGGATCGCGATGTTCATTTCCTTGGCGAGGATGCGCAGCAACGTGTCGATCTCGTCGACTTCCGAATTGATCAGGCCCGCCGCCGGCTCATCCAGCAGCAACAACGACGGCCGACGCATCAGCAGGCAAGCCAGCAGCAATTTGCGCCGGTTGAAGGTCTCGAGCTGCGTCGCCGAAATGTCTTCGCTGATTTTCAGACCGACGAGGTCAGCGCCATACTCGGCATCGAATTTGGTGAGGAATGGCCAATAGGCCTGGCGCGCCGCCTTGAACGTCTCGCCAACGGTCAACTCGTCAGGAACGACCGGCGTCTGGAATGTGCGGCCGATCCCCAAGCGCGAGCGGGAATACAACGGCAAGCCCGTAACATTCGCACCCTTGAACCACACCGAGCCACTCTTCGGAGGCATCCGCCCGGACAGGATTTCAAACAGGCTGGTCTTGCCCGCGCCGTTCGGTCCGATGATGCCCAGCACTTCCCCGGCTTCGACCTGCAAGTTGATATCGCGGAGGATCTCGCGCCCCCCGAGATCGAGCGCGATGCCGCTGCAAGAGAACAGGACGGGCTTTCCGCCCTGTTCAGCCGTAACGTTTCGGGAGAGTTGTCTGAGCATTAGCTCCACCACGGTGCGGAGATCAGCTTCGTTTCCGAAACCGGACCGGGATAGACGATCTTGTGCGCGCCACCCTGGATCTGGACGTAGAGTTGCGCGACGCCGGCCTCGAGCTTGCGAGCCTGCAATTCGTCGCCTCCATTGTCGGGGAAATGGAGTGCCTCCTGATATGGGTTGCCCATATCGACGTAGCCGCAAACGCCGCGCTGCGGGTTAGCCCGGATCCAGTCGCAGACCTCGCCGAACTTTCGGGGATCGCCGACCGCTTCCCAGGCTTTCTTGAGGTAATAGGTCTGATCGTACGCAATGCCGGTATAGGCGAGCCCCGCGATGCCGGGGAAACGCTTCTTGTACTTCTCCCTGTAGGCGAGACCTCTCTCGTCACCATAAATGCCCATGGTCGTGCCCCAGACGAATCCGTTCGCCGCCGACCCGGCTAGCTCGAGGAATTCCGGTTGCGACGGACCGTACTGGAGATAGACGAGCGAGTCGCGCACCGGGCTTGCCATGAACTGCTTGCAGAAAGCGGCGTATTCAGCGGCCACCCAATGGTCAACCATGATCGCGGCGGCATCGACTTCCTTCATCTCGCGAATGACCGGCGCCCAGTCCTGCACGGGATATTGGATATCGGTGATCCGGGCGACTTCGAACTTGCCGCGCCGCTTGATCTCTTCCTGGGCGGCACGCGATATCGTTTGGCAATAGCCGATCTGCTCCTGAATGATATGAACCTTGCGGTTCTTCGGCTTCCAGACGCCCCGCTGCTCCTCGTCCTCAAGCCAGAGTGCGTAGTTCCATCCGTAGTTCACTTCGGATGGACAGAACTGGAAGATGTGGCTGTATTTATCCGGCTGCGCTTTGACGGCAGAGGTGCCGGCGCGCTGCGCGTTGCCGTTGATGTAGGGGCATTTGTACTTCACGGTCGCGTCCATTGCCGGCAACGGGACCAGCGTAAAGGCAAAGGAGATCGCGTCGACCTTGGCGTCCACGCAGGCGGCAAGCGCCTGCTTGGAGGATTCCGGCGACAGAACATTCATGTCCGTCGTGAACAGCTTCAGCGGCCTGCCAAGGATGCCGCCAGCGGCGTTGATCTCCTCCATAGCCAGCGTCGTACCGTTCAGAAAGTCCTGATGATCCGCAACGCCGGCAGCTGCGGTTTGGCAGTAAGGAACGCCAAGAATGATCGGCTGGGCGGCAGATGCTGTCCGTCCAACGAATGGTGCGGCGACGGCCGCGCCGATGCCCGCGGTCACTGAACGTCTGGTGAGTTGGGAAACCATCTGAGCAACCTCTCCTGCAATCGAGCGCGCAAGTCCTCGGCACCGCGACGGGGACCCGGCCGGATTTCCTGTTGGGCTAAGACGGCGCGGTCAGGCGACGTCGAGTGATAGCGGGCCTCGTTCCGCATCCCACAGCCTGGGACGGTGGATCCGGCCGAACCGCATGGATCAGAGCCTCCATTTTCTGCCGATTTTCAGCAATACGTCAGCTGACCGATTTTGGAGCCGGTCCGGCGCGGAGCGATCCAGAACTACGGTGCGGGCGCGAACAGGGCTCGGGTGGCCAGCTGCGCAGCAAGCCAAGCCCAGATTTTCATCAGTCGAGAGCGCTGCAGGCCTCTTGCGTCAGAATTGCTGGCCCTGAATGAGGCGAAGTGTGACACTGCTTTGACTAAAGGAGCGATCGCCTCTAACATGCAATTGCAGCTTTCACCTCGGCTGACTTCGATCCAGGACGGTCGGGATCAGCAGAGCGAATGGCCACTGTCGCGATGTGACATCTCGATTGGTTGGCGCGGTCCTTGCTCTTGGACCGCGGAGGTCTCCGCAATACCGCCGGGCTAACGGACTGTTAGCGGCCAAGAAGAAGATTCGATCACGAACCGTCGGCAAGATCTTTCACGAGCTGGAGGCTCACCGTGAAATCGGCAGCGATCGACCATACGATTTCAGCAACCCTACGGCTCGACACACCGGCGGCAGCCCTGAATGATCAGATCATCGATCAGGCGACGCAGGTGACCCGTTTGTTACGCGAGTTCGTGAGGAGCGAGGCGATCGCGCTGGTCGCGATGGATCCGAGTTCTCGAACCCATCGCACTCTGGCCGCCGACGGGTACACGGACAGAACAATGTCCTACGTGCTCGACGGATTCCCTAACTCGTGCCCGGCCTACGCCATCGCGCGCGAGAAGGACACGCACTCGATGCGCTGGCGAGACTTCAAGCGCAACTGGAATCTCTATCTGCCGGACACGTTCACCGCTCAGGAATACCTGATCCCGGATGGATTCAAGGAAGGCTCGACGATGTGCTTGCGCGTCGCGGATGGCCGCTACATCGGGGCAATCCACATGAGCTGGTCCAAAGAAGCGCACGCAAAGGACGAGCACCGCGAGATGACGGAGCGCTTCCGCCCGATTCTGCTGAACATCTGCGATCAGCTCAGGACGCCACAGCTTCTGGCCGACGAGCTGGCGCCAGGCTCCTACGCGATCGCCGTCTCGCCGAACGGCTTTGCATTTCACCTCCCCAATCGCAGTCCGGGGCCACATCTCGGCGAGGGCGGAGAGCTTCGCCGGCTCGTGCTGGAGAAGGCGAAGTCCGCCAGAGCTCAACGGTTTGTCTGGCCGGACGAGGCCGGCCGCTGCCACCAGGTCACGGTCACCCCCTGCCGCGGAAATATCCTCCTCATCACTGAGCAATGCATTCGCTGGCCGTATAATCTCTCGCTCCGGGAGATTCAGATCCTGCATCTCGTGACCAGCGGCGCTTCAAATCCCAACATCGCCGAGCAACTCTTCGTGTCGCCCCGCACGGTCTCCACGCATATCGAGCACATCCTCGCAAAGATGAGCTGCGACTCGCGCACGCGACTGGCGGCACTTGCGGTGTCCGAAGGACTGCTGCTGGCGGAGTCCCCTTCCCGACGATCTCGGAACCTCGCCGGCCATTGACCGGCCGCGACGACGTCAACCGGAAGGCGCGTCTTGCGTGGGCGCGTCCTTCAGAAGCAGCACGAGCCCCGCGGCCACGAGGCAGGCAAGGCCAACGCAGGCAAATCCGACCGCATAGACTGCGAGGCCAAGGGCTCCGACCCCAGCAGAGGTAATGGTGGCCCCTGCCAGGTGAGCTACCGTCATCCAACCCATCGCTCCGCCGACGCGGTGCCTGCCGAGATTTTCGGACATCAGCCTGACGAGCGCAGGGAACGTCAGTGCCGCATCGAGGCCATAGAGCGCGCCGAATCGGGCTAATTCGACAAGGCTGAAGCCGGTGAATGGAAGCCAGAGCAAGAGAAGCGCGCGGACCACGAAGTAGACCGCCAGCAGCGTTTGCGCGGGATAACGATCCGCCAGATATCCGCTGACCATGCTTCCGATCGCACCGCCGACCACAACGATGGCCAATACGTCGGCGCTGGATGAGAGGCTGAGACCCGCGCCCATGCAGAGCATTCCGAGCCGGCCGTCGATCAAGCCGGATGTCGAGGCGCCACAGATGCAGAAGATCGCGGCGAGGGCCCAGAACCGCCAGTTCTTCGCCTTTGCGTATCGGTTGGGCTTAAGATCTTGTGGAGTGGCTCCTCGTCCGGATACTGGGACAAGAGCGACTGCGAAGGCCGTGGCCAGCACGCCGACAGCAGCAGCCTGAAACACGAAGAACCAATCGAGCGCATCGACCGCGCGCGATGCCAGCAGCAGTCCCGCCGCCGATCCCAGCAACTGCATCGACGCCAGGAGGCCGAAGCGTGTGCCGCAATGCGCCGCACCGCCACGACACCCGATCATCGCACCCAGAAGGGAGGCACTCAGGGAGCCACTGAAACCAACGCCAAGCCCCCAAGCCACCGCGAGGTGCCATGGCGACGTCGCGCGCGTCGTCGATGCAAGCGATAGCGCAAGGAGAACCAGACTGGCGACCAGCGGCGATCGAATGCCCCATCGTTCGAGGCCATGCGCCGCGAACGGCGATGCGCATGCGGAGACTGCGATGCCGAGCGTAATTGGCCAAGCGACGTCGAAGCTTTGCCATCCCATGTCTCGCTGGATGGGGACGGCCAGTAACGCAGGGAGGACGCGCGCGGCCGAGCCTGCAAAGATCGCGAAAGCGACAATCGCAGGGGCCATCGACCTGGAGTGCGTTGCCCGTCCAACCGAGGAGAGGCGACCGGCCCACGATGCCGGTCGGACGAACTGCGATGCAACGGGTCCGGCGGCGAGCCGTGCCCTACTCGGCGGCCTGCGCATGACAACTCGCGGCGTTCCTGTCGGGCGCGAGATCGATGCCGGGATTGCGATCGAAAAAGCCGCTGGGCATCAGCTTGAAGCCGGTGAAGATGCAGGGTTGAACGGGAAAATCTTCGGGACGGACTTGATGGTGAAGACCGAAGACGTGCCAGAGCACGATATCGGTGTTCTCGATATTCCGGTTTTTCGCGACGAAATCGGCGACGCCACCACTGCCGTCCGAATGATTCATGTGTTCGCCAGCCGGATATCGCTCTTCGGGATCGAACGCCGTCACCCACAACTGGTTCTTGATGAAATTCGACCGCCTGCCCGACGGCGACTCCTGATGGATGAATGGCGTCACTGGATGGCTGGCCTCGAGCTTATAGCCCGTCGGCATGCCGACCCAATTCTTGCGATTGGGGTTTACAACCTTCCAGGCACGATGCGTGGCCGGGTTCACCTGGCGGCACCCGCCAAGCTCGGTCTTGAGAACCGTCTCCTCCTCGTAGAAGCCGTTGCCATAGGCATTGTCCGGTCCCCACGGATCGGCCCGCGTGTTGAGCTCGACGACACTGTTGTCGTCACCATCGATGTTCATGTCCAGGCGAGCACAGAATATATGCTGGTGGATATGACCGACAACGCCGGGGGCGACCTCCTTGCCGTATTTGCCGGGCTGGCCTGGATGGCAGGCGGCTGTGTTGATGATGCCGGTCGCCTTGAGCTCGAACTGGATCGAGCCGTCCGTATGGAAGTACCAGAACAGGCCATATTCGTAGTTGGCGACCGTCGCGATGCACGAAATAACCAGCCTGCGCGCCCGGCGCGACTCGACGTTATTGGACCGGAAATCCCAGTGCTTCCAGAGCAATCCCGCATCTTCCTCATGGATGCAGATGGCATTTTCGATTGTTGTGACGCTGCCATCCATGTTCGTGAGGTGAGCGTCGAGATATTCGATCGCACCAAGACAATCGCAGCCGAGCTTCAGTGAATTGGCCAGCTTGCCGATCCCGTACTCGCCGATGTCAAAGACGTTCTTGCGGAAATGCCCTTTGTCGGTCGTCCCATACGGCACGACCATTTCGACCAAGGACGCGCGATGGGCGATTGGTCGGCCGTCGCAACTGATATCGTGCAAGGTCAGACCTTCGCGGGAATTGAATCCAACCAAAACTGACCAGCGATCCCAAGTCAGCCGATGCCCGTCGAGCTTAAATGACACCCCTTCAGGCTGCACGATGTTGAGCGGCTTATACGGAGCTCGCGGGTTCTTGATAAACTCCGCTTCATAATTCACCTCGGCGGCTGGGATCGGAATGATCTCATGATCATCAACGCGGATGATTTCGTAGGTCTTGATATCCACAACCGCGTTGAGTCCACCGATAGGGTGCGCGTAGAGATTGTCGTTCTCTCGTAGACGCACCCACGCGAAAACGTGAGCCAAATAGCGACCGTCCTCCCCCGGAATGCCGAAATTTCCAGCCGACCAGGGATCGATGCAAACAAGCGACATGTCGTCGATGCCACGCTGCTTACAGGCAGCAATGAACCGGTGGTCTGCGCGCACGGCATCTTCGATAGCGGTAAACTGCTCGAGTTGGATCATTGGCTTGGCAATCGGGAGATGCCTCGATGAGAGCACCTTCTCATCCGTCAGCGACACCGTGAGACGCCAGATGCCGTCCTCCTTGACTTTGAAAAGATTGACGCGCGCTGCTCTCGGGATTGGATTCCCGCTCTTGTATTGACGGACGACTGACTTTTCAGGTTCGAGTAACTCGATAGTTTCGAACAGGAAATCTCGGCCGTACTGGGGATGGCTACGGACTACCTCCACAACTGTACGAATCTCTGCTGCGGTCAAAGGATCCAGAGGATGGCGCACCTCATCCACTTGCTCGCTTTTCGACGCGCAAGAGCAGGATGACTCGGAAGCGGCTTTGTCCATACGCAATTTCCCCAAAAGTACCGCCCGTGGCTTTAAAGCCCAGAGGCTTGTTCAGACATTTGCGATCGCTGTCCGGACCTGCCGGTCGCTCTGGATGGACCGGGGCCATCGCATCTCCATGCTTTCTTGCCCACATGCCCTACGCAATACGTCAGTTGACCGATTCAACCGATCCCACCGTGATGTTATGACGGCTGCCATTTTGCGGGCGATCTGCCCTATCAAACCGGTTCGTATGCAATAGGGAAAACCGTGCAGAACCCTTACGACGTCGGCCTTGACAAGAACCCAGCCAACTACGTGCCGCTGAGCCCGCTGAGCTTCCTCGCGCGCAGCGCCGCCGTCTATCCCGATCATGTCAGCACGGTCTATGAGGGGCGCAGCTTCACGTGGGCTGAGACCTATGAGCGCTGCAAGCGTTTTGCGTCCTGGCTCGCGCGCAAGGGCATCGGCGTCGGCGACACCGTTGCGGCGATGCTGCCGAACATCCCGGCGATGAACGAGGCGCATTTCGCCGTGCCCATGACGGGCGCCGTGCTCAACGCGCTGAACATCCGTCTCGATGCGCCCTCGATCGCGTTCCAGCTTGATCATGGCGGCGCGAAGATCATTCTGGTCGATCCCGAGTTTTCAGGCGTCATCACCGACGCGCTGGCGCAGATGACGGGGCCCAAGCCGCTGGTGGTCGACGTCGACGACGCCTCGTTCAAGGGCGGCGAGCGCATCGGCGAGATCGAATACGAAGCGGCGGTCGCGCAAGGCGATCCAGGCTTCACGGCGATCACGCCGAGCGACGAATGGGACGCCATCGCGCTGAGCTACACCTCAGGCACGACAGGCAATCCCAAGGGCGTCGTGACCCATCATCGCGGCGCCTATCTCAATGCCGTCAGCAATATCCTCGCCGGCAATCTCGGCCAGCATCCGGTCTATCTCTGGACGCTGCCGATGTTCCACTGCAACGGCTGGTGCTTTCCCTGGACCATTGCGGCGTCAGCCGGCATCAACGTCTGCCTGCGCAAGGTCGAGCCGACCAGAATCTTCGAGCTGATCAGGCAGCATGGCGTCACCCACATGTGCGGCGCGCCGATCGTCTAC
>NZ_JALBGZ010000089.1:0-13490 GCF_023006515.1 Bradyrhizobium sp. PRIMUS42 | reverse complement strand
CCCAACTGGCCCGAGATCTGCCGCTTGCGCTCCCCGAGCACGTGATCGATGGCGGCGCCAACCGCGGCGATCCGCCGCGCGACCTCGCCTTCGGGCACGCGCACCGCAAAGCCTTTGGGGAATTCCTCGGCGATGAATCCGGTGGAGAGCCGGCCCTCACGCCAGCGCGGATGATGCATCAGCGCCGACAGGAACGGGATGTTGTGCCTGATACCGTCGACATAAAACGAATCCAGCGCAGTAGCCTGCGCCTCGATCGCAGCCGCGCGCGAGGGCGCATGCGTGACCAGCTTGGCGATCATCGGATCGTAATGGATCGAGATCTCGCCGCCCTCCTGCACGCCGGTGTCGTTGCGGATGGTGATACCGTCCTGGCTGGCTTCCGCCGGCGGACGATATTTTACCAGACGCCCGATCGACGGCAGAAAGTTGCGGAACGGATCCTCGGCATAGAGGCGCGACTCCACCGCCCAACCCGTCAGCGTGACGTCCTTCTGCGCCAGCGCGAGCTTCTCGCCGGCGGCAACGCGGATCATCTGCTCCACGAGGTCGATGCCGGTGACGAGCTCGGTGACGGGATGCTCTACCTGGAGGCGCGTGTTCATCTCCAGGAAGTAGAAGCTCTTGTCTTGCCCTGCGACGAACTCGACGGTGCCGGCGGAGTCGTAATTCACGGCTTTCGCCAGCGCGACCGCCTGCTCGCCCATCTTGCGACGGGTGGCCTCGTCGAGTAACGGCGAAGGCGCCTCCTCGATGACCTTCTGGTTGCGGCGCTGGATCGAGCATTCGCGTTCGCCGAGATAGATCACGTTGCCGTGCTTGTCGCCCAGCACCTGAATCTCGATGTGGCGGGGATCGACGATGAACTTCTCGACGAAGACGCGGTCGTCGCCGAACGAGGCCTTGGCCTCGGCCTTGGCGAGGTTGAAACCTTCCGCGACCTCGGCCGTCGAATGCGCGATGCGCATGCCCTTGCCGCCGCCGCCGGCGGAAGCCTTGATCATCACGGGATAACCGATCTCGTCGGCGATCTTGACCGCGTGCCTGTCATCCTCGATGACGCCGAGATAGCCGGGCACGGTCGAGACCTTGGCCTTGGCGGCCGCCTTCTTCGACTCGATCTTGTCGCCCATGGCTGCAATCGCGCCCGGGTTCGGGCCGATGAAGACGATGCCGGCCGCTTCCAGCGCGCGCGGAAATGCCTCGCGCTCGGATAGGAAGCCGTAGCCGGGATGCACGGCCTCAGCGCCCGTCTTGCGGCAGGCCTCCACGATCTTCTCGATCACCAGATAGCTCTCGGCTGCCGCGGGCGGGCCTATCAACACGGCCTCGTCGGCCATCTCGACATGGAGGGCGTCGCGATCTGCCTCGGAATAGACCGCAACCGTCTGAATTCCCATGCGGCGAGCGGTCTTGATGACCCGGCAGGCGATTTCGCCGCGATTGGCGATCAGGATGCGTTTGAACATGCTTTTTTTGAGTCTCGACCTTGGGCGGGACCCTTCCCCTGGCCGTTGGGGCCTATGGGGGACGGGCCGTGTGGCTCCCGTCGTACATCAAAATGGGCCGGAGGCAACGGTCTAAATCCGGCCCGCTCTGGCGTACCAGCGCAAGACCGAAACGGGCTCGGCAAGCCCTTAGGGACGTCCTGCGGCGTCCCGGGCCTTCCTGGCCTTGGCCACGTCCCGCAACAGAGCGTGAATGAAGTCCAGTTTGGCGACCACCGCCTGCGACAGGATGAACGGATAGAGGTCGCGCATGCCCATGGCGCGGTTGACGCTGTTCATGGCGAAGGTGAAGGGCAGCCATGCGTCGACCAGCGTCTGGACGCCCGGTGCCTCGTAGGGGTTGAACCGGAGCCGCGTCGACAACTCTCCGTCACGATCGACCCGCGGCCGCACCTCCATACCGAACTCGGAGGCCATCTCCAGGGTATCGACGATGTGGAGGTAGTGCGCCCAGGTCTCGGCGAAATCCTCCCAAGGGTGCGTCGTGGCGTAGGCCGAGACATAGCTCTGCTGCCAGTCCGGCGGCGCGCCTTCGGCATAATGGCGCTGCAAGGCCTGGCCGTAATCGGCCGAATCGTCGCCGAAGACGGCGCGGCATGCGTCGAGCTTGCCACCCTCGCGGACCAGCACATCCCAGAAATAGTGCCCGACCTCGTGGCGGAAATGCCCGAGCAGCGTCCGATAGGGCTCGCCCATCTCCAGCCTGCGCCGCTCGCGCTCGATGCCGTCGGTTTCGGTGAGCGCGATCGTGATCAGGCCATTGTCGTGGCCGGTCATGATCCTCTGTCCGCTGTTCGGATCGTCGGCGAGGAAGTTGAAGATCAGGCCGTGCTCGGGATTGTCCTGCCGGTTCTGGAGCGGCAGCTTCCAGCGGATCAGGGAATAGAACAGCCGGTGTTTCGCCACCTCCAGCTCGCGCCAGCCGGCGAGCTGAGCCGGATCGGAGAGATCAGGCACCATGCCGTTGTGACGGCAGGCGCGACAATATCCGTTGGTATCGCCCGGATCCGTCAGCCAGTTGCAGGCATCGTACTCGGCATTGCGGCAGAGCATCCGTCCCCTGCCCTTGTCGGCCAGCGTCGTCCAAGACGCCGCCTGAGCCTCGCCGTCCGGCTCGAGCGCCGACATCGTCTCCTTCTCCGGGAGGAAGGCGACGCGGTGACCGCAACGTCCGCAGGCGCGGTTCTCGAAATAGAGGACGTTGCCGCAGGACTGGCAGACAAAGAGCTTCAAGATTTAGCCTCTTCGAAAACGGAGTTTTATGAATGAGCGTTGTGGCGCCTCGCGAAGACGCGTCCGCAGACACATCGTTCCAATCTTCGGAACAAATAGCCAGCCCCACCGTTAGCCGACCGGACTTTTCCGCGTTCAGGCTGGCCGCGGGCCTTTCCGACAATCTGCCCCCTCTAAGCAATGGCCATCACGCTCCGTCTGTGTGAATATCGGTCCGGCACGTGCGCAACCGCATGACAACGGCCGATGCCTTGAACGATCCCTTGCCCGAAACCATCGCCGCCGAAAGGCTGCGCCAGCACCTCGAAGACGTCGCGCGTGAGCGCGACAACGCCTATCGCGCGCTCCAGGAGCGCGAGGCCGAGCTCGCACGCGTCCAGCGCATCGGCAAGGTCGGCGGCGTCGAGGTCGACTTTCGCGAAGGCTTCAAGAACCGCCGCTCGCCCGAATATCTGATGATTCATGGCCTGCCGCTCGAGGCCGCCGACGAGTCACATGAGGATTGGGTCAATCGCCTCCATCCTGAGGATCGGGAAGCGACGGTCCAGCATTTCTTCGAGGCTCTCGCCGGCACGAGCGAAGATTACACCGCCGAATACCGCATCATCCGTCCCAATGACGGCGAGACCCGCTGGATCCGAGTCGTCGCCCAGATCGAGCGCGACAAGGACGGCCGCGCCATCCGCCTCGTCGGCGCCCATATCGACATCACCGGCCAGATGCTGGCGCGCGAGACCCTGCGCGAGAGCGAGGAGCGCTTCCGGCTGATCGCCGACAGCGCGCCGGTGCCGATCTGGGTGACCAAGCTCGATCGCAAACGGTCCTTCGCCAACCAGGCCTATGTCGACTTCGTCGGCCTGCCCTATGATCAGGCCATCGACTTCGACTGGCGCAAGGTGCTGCATCCGGACGACCTGCCGCACGTGCTCCAGCAATCCGTCCAGGGCGAAGCGTCACTCAAACCCTTCGTGCTGGAAGCGCGTTACAAGAACGCCAGCGGCGAATGGCGCTGGCTGCGCTCGGAATCGCAGCCACGCTGGGACCCGACCGGCAAGCATATCGGCTTCATCGGCGTTGCCCACGACATCACCGTCGCCAAGCAGGCCGAGATCGAGCTCAGGCGGCTCAACGAGACGCTGGAAGAACGCATCGCCGAACGCACCGCCGAGCTCGAATTCAACGAGGCGCGGCTGCGCGCGATCCTGGAAACCAGCAACCAGTATCAAGGCTTGGTCAATCTCAAGGGCGAGCTGCTCTACGCCAACAGAACCGCACTCGACGGCATCAAGGCGAGCTCTGCAGATGTGATCGGAAAGCCGTTGTGGGAGACGCCCTGGTTCAGCGCGACGGAGGGCATGAGCGCGCAGGTGCAGGACGCCTTCCACACCGTGCTCAGGGGCGAAGCTGTGCGGCTTGAGATGCGGCTGCGCCTTCCCGTCGGCGAGCGCGATTTCGACTTCGGCATGCGCCCCGTGCTCGACCGCCACGGCAACATCACCGGCGCCGTGCCCGAGGCCGTCGACATCACCGAGCGCCGCCGCGGCGAGGAAGCATTGCGGCAGTCGCAGAAGATGGAGGCGATCGGCCAGCTCACCGGGGGCGTCGCGCACGATTTCAACAATCTCCTCACCATCATCCGCTCGGCCACCGACTTCCTGCGCCGGCGCGAGCTGCCGGAAGAGCGCCGCCGCCGCTATGTCGACGCCATCTCCGAGACGGTCGAGCGCGCCTCCAAGCTGACCGCACAGCTTCTGGCGTTCGCGCGCCGGCAGCCGCTGAAACCCCAGATCTTCAACGTCGGCAGCCAGGTCGAGGGCGTCGCGCAACTGATCCGGCCGCTGGTCGGCGGCCGCATCGAGATCGTCGTCGAGATCGACGACGCCGATTGTTTCACCGTGGCCGACATCGCCCAGTTCGAGGCCGCGCTGATCAACCTCGCCATCAACGCACGCGACGCCATGGACGGCGAAGGCCGCCTTACCATCGCCGTGCGCAAGGTCTCTGGCATTCCGAGCCTGCGCGCGCAATGGGCGCGCGGCGGCGAATATGTCGCGATCTCGGTCACGGATACCGGCAGCGGCATCGCGCCGGATCATCTCGATTCGATCTTCGAGCCGTTCTTCACCACCAAGGAGGTCGGCAAGGGCACCGGTCTCGGTCTCAGCCAGGCCTTCGGATTCGCAAAGCAGTCCGAGGGCGACATCGCGGTGACGAGCAAGCAAGGCAAAGGCGCGACCTTCACCATCTATCTGCCGCAGGCGCAGAGCCCCGCCGCCGAGAAGGAAGCCGCGGCGCTGACCCTCGAGGCTGCGACCACCGGGCGCGGCTATCGCGTGCTCGTGGTCGAGGACAATGACGATGTCGGCCAGTTCACGACCGAGCTTCTGGAAGATCTCGGCTATGTCGTCCGCCGCGTCGCCAACGCCAGCGCGGCGCTGGCGATCCTCGGCGAGAACGAATTCGCGGTCGACCTCGTCTTCTCCGACGTCATCATGCCCGGCATGAACGGCGTCGAGCTCGCCGGCATCATCCGCGAGCGCTATCCGGGCCTGCCCGTGGTGCTCACCTCCGGCTACAGCAACGTGCTCGCCGAAAACGCCCATCGCGGGTTCGAGCTGATCCAGAAACCGTATTCGGTGGAATCGCTCTCGCGCATCCTGCGCAAGGCGATCACGGCGAAGCTGTCGCTGCCGCGGTGAGTGTTATGGGCGCAGGAAGCTGCCGCAAACTCCG
This sequence comes from Bradyrhizobium sp. PRIMUS42, assembly GCF_023006515.1. NCBI lineage: Bacteria > Pseudomonadati > Pseudomonadota > Alphaproteobacteria > Hyphomicrobiales > Nitrobacteraceae > Bradyrhizobium > Bradyrhizobium sp. PRIMUS42. Next base: position 8,016 of record NZ_JALBGZ010000089.1, on the reverse strand, counting down.
TCATTGCGAGCGAAGGGAAGCAATCCAGAATCTTTCCGCACAAGCAGTCTGGATTGCTTCGTCGCTCCGGTCCTCGCAATGACGGCGCAATTGCCGCTGATGTGAAGTCTCAAGGGGGAACAAAGTGCCTTGAAATCGGTTCTTGCGGCGGTGCTTTCCAGCCTCGATCGAGAACCTGATGTCGAGCCAAGATCCCGATCAGAGGCGAGCCGGCCGCGCGCTGGACGCGGCCAATTTCTTCCTTGCCGACGTCCGTGACGGCCTCGGGCCCTATCTCGCGGTCTATCTTCTCACCGAGCAGCACTGGGATGAGGCGCGCATCGGCCTCGTGATGTCGGTCGCGACCATCGCCGGAATCGTGGCGCAGACGCCGGCCGGCGCCCTGGTCGATGCGACCCGGGCGAAGCGGCTCGTGATGGTGATTGCTGCGATCATGGTGACGCTGGCATCGCTGTCGCTGCCGTTGTTTCCGAGCTTCCTCCCCGTCGCGATCTCGCAAGGAATCGCGCAGGCCGCTGCCGTGATGTTTCCGCCCGCGATCGCAGCCGTCTCGCTCGGCATCTTCGGCCATGCCGCCTTCACCCGGCGGATCGGCCGCAATGAGACCTTCAACCACGCCGGCAATGCGGTCGCGGCCGCGCTGGCGGGTGTCTCCGCCTATTGGTTTGGCCCGACTGTCGTCTTCTTTCTCCTCGGCGCGATGGCGATCGCGAGCCTCCTCAGTATCCTCGCGATCCCTGCCCGCGCCATCGATCACGACCTGGCCCGCGGGCTGCATGATGCAGACGCCGATGCGCGGCGGGACACGCCGTCGGGCATCACCGTGCTTCTGACCTGCCGCCCCCTGCTCGTCTTTGCAATCTGCGTGCTGCTCTTCCATCTGTCCAACGCGGCAATGCTGCCGCTGGTCGGGCAAAAGCTGGCGCTTCAGGACAAGAACATGGGCACCAGCCTGATGTCGGCCTGCATCGTCGCCGCCCAGATCGTCATGGTGCCGTTCGCGATGCTGGTCGGTGCGAAGGCCGACCGCTGGGGCCACAAGCGCTTCTTTCTCGCCGCGCTGCTGATCCTGCCTGTTCGCGCCGCCCTCTACACGCTCTCGGACAATCCGTTCTGGCTGGTCGGCGTGCAGTTGCTGGACGGTGTCGGCGCGGGCATATTCGGCGCAATCTTCCCGGTGATCGTCGCCGACCTCATGCGCAACACTGGCCGCTTCAACGTCGCGCAAGGCGCCGTCATCACCGCCCAGAGCATCGGTGCCGCGCTGTCGACGACTCTAGGGGGCTTCGTGGTGATCGGTGCGGGTTACAGCGCCGCGTTCATCAGCCTCGGCGCCGTCGCTGCGATCGGTGCCGTCATTTGCATTCGCGCGCTGCCCGAGACACGACATGGCGCCTCTCGCCCACAGGGGAAGACAGCGGCGTCGGCATCGGCTATCGCTGCCGAATGAACCCAACCCGTTTCGAGAACTGAACCGTGCCGTCTGACGCCATCTGGGCCTGGAGCATCGTCGTCGTCGCGACCGCTTGCGTCATCATCCGTCCGTTTCGCCTGCCGGAGGCGGTCTGGGCGGTGATCGGTGCGGGCGCCCTGGTGCTATCAGGCTTGCTGCCATGGCGGGACGCGCTCACCGGCATCGAAAAAGGCCTCGACGTCTACCTCTTCCTGATCGGCATGATGCTGATCGCCGAGCTGGCGCGGCTCGAGGGCCTTTTCGACTATCTCGCCGCGCTCGCGGTGGAATATGCTGACGGCTCGCCGCAACGGCTGTTCCTGCTGATCTATCTCGTCGGCACGTTCGTCACCGTGCTGCTCTCCAATGATGCCACCGCGATCGTGCTGACGCCGGCCGTCTATGCCGCGACGCGCGCGGCCGGCGCAAAACCGCTGCCTTATCTGTTCGTCTGCGCCTTCATCGCCAATACCGCAAGCTTCGTGCTGCCGATCTCCAACCCCGCCAATCTCGTCGTGTTCGGCGCCCGCATGCCCGAACTCACCGAATGGCTGCGCCTGTTCGCCCTGCCCTCGGCCGCCTCCATCCTGCTGACCTACATCGTGCTGCGCCTGACCCAGCACCGCGCGCTGAAGGAGGAGACGATTGCGCGTAGCGTGCCGCATCCCAAGCTCGGCCGCGGCGGCAAGCTGACGGCCATCGGCATCGTCGCGATCGGCGTCGTGCTGGTCACGGCGTCGGCGCTGGACAAGCAACTGGGCCTGCCGACCTTCATCTGCGGCGGCGTGACGGCCGCGATCGTGCTGCTGCTCAGCCGGCAATCGCCATTGCCGGTGCTGCGCGGCGTGTCCTGGAGCGTGCTGCCGCTGGTCGGCGGGCTCTTTGTCATGGTGGAAGCACTGATCAAGACCGGCGTGATCGCGCAGCTCAGCGCGCTGCTGCATCAGGCGGTGACGCAATCGGTCCCGCAGGCGGCCTGGAGCGTCGGCATCGCCACCGCCATCGCCACGAATATCGCCAACAACCTTCCCGTCGGCCTCGTCGCCGGCTCGGTCGCCGCCAGCGATCATCTGCCCGCCCCGGTCGTCAGCGCCATCCTGATTGGCGTCGACCTTGGCCCCAATCTGTCGGTGACCGGATCGCTTGCCACCATCCTCTGGCTGGTCGCACTCCGGCGGGAGAAGATCGAGGTCGGTGCCTGGCCGTTCCTCAAGCTCGGCCTGCTGGTGACCCCGCCGGCCCTGATCGCGGCGCTGGCGGCAGCGATCCGATAAACGCACGCTCTTTGCGGCGCATCAATGTCGCCGCCGGAGCCGGAGCTATACTTCAACTTGTCGCGCGGCCTCATGGGGCGCGGCAAGGAGATCCATCATGCAGATTCAGTCAAAGGCATTGCCGCAGAGCTTTTCCCTGCGCCGTTCGTTTCAGAGCTTCACCGCGCCGCGCCAGAGCCGGGCGGAAACATCCCACCCATTGCTCCTGGTCACGGCGGTGGCGCTGCTGACCCTGTTCGCGATCGTGGAGATCGATCTGCACAGCGCCCAACTCCAGGCGATTGGCCTGCTCGGCCATGGCGTCGGGATTGATCCCGTCTTCCTGAGCCCGTAGCCCCGTCGGGATCCGATCGCGGCGATGACGCCGCGACCGGACCCGCGCTTCGTCAGTCGTTCTCGTAGCCGTAGACTTCCGGCAGGATGAAGATCGCGGCGAGCAATCCGATCAGCGGGAAAATCGCGACCATCAGCGTGGCATTCGCCTGCCCGATCGCGGCGAAGACCGTCGGGAACAGGAAGATCGCCAGGAACGACGGCAGCTTCACGAACATGTAGGCGAAGCCGCTGGCGGTGCCGCGATATTTCGGCTTGGCGACCATGGTCGGGATCGTCATGCAGTTCGACGCGTCCCAATAATGGCCCCACAGCATCGCGGCGGCCGCGAACGGCAGCAGGATCTTGTTGTCGGTGTAGAGCGCGAAGGCCGCGACCAGCAGCGCGGCCAGCACGATCGAGAAGCCCGCGATCGAGATGCCGCGGTGGCCGATCTTCGGCGTCAGGAGCGGGCCGACCCAGCCCGACAGGGCCGCGAAGGAGAACAGCGCCATCGTCACCAGATTGATGCCGAGCACGCTCGACACGCCGACCATCACGAACAGGACCGGCAGATAGAACGCGAAGGTCGAGAATTCGCTGGCTTGCGCGAAGCAGGCGATCCAGCCGTACACCGTGGCGCGCCAGCGGATCGGATCCTTCCTGAGGTCGGCGAGGAAGGCGCGGGTCGAGACCTTCGGCACTTCCACGTCATGGTCCGGCAGCATCGCGAGATCGTCGTTGAACATCTCGCGCGCGACCTGCTTGGCCTCGCGGTAGCGCCCCTTCTGCACCAGCCAAACCGCCGTCTCAGGCACGTCGTGGCGCATGATCAGAATGATCAACGCCGGCAGCGCGCCTAGACCGAGCGTCACGCGCCAGAGCATCTCGTGCTGCATGTCGATCAGCAGGAAGATCACGATGACGCCGATGGTGAGGACTTCGCCGACGGCGAACATGAACTGCCAGCGGTTGCCCATGACCTCGCGCTCGCCCTTGGCCATGGATTCCATGATATAGGTGTAGCCGGTCGAGATGTCCGAGCCGAGCGGAATGCCGAGCAGGAAGCGGATCACGATGAGCCAGGTGACATCGGGCACGAAGGCCTGCGCCAGCGCCAGCACGATGAACATCACCATCGTCACCAGGAACATGACGCGGCGGCCGATCTTGTCCGACAGCCAGCCACCGAGCAATGCGCCGATCATCGCGCCGCCTTGCGTACCCGCGGCGGCAAGGCCGAGCATCAGCGGATCGGGATTATACTGCTCCTTGATGAAGATCAGCACGAAGGCGATCGAATAGAGGTCCCAGGCTTCGACCAGGATCGAGGCCATCATCAGCCAGCCGACCTTGTTGCCCTTGGGGCTGTAATTCGTGATGAGGTAGCGGACCGCGGATTCGCTCGCGGTCGGTTGTGGCATCGCCATCGTTGACATGTCTGGTCCTCTCTTCAAAACTTTCAAAGCCGGAAAAGTGCGCAGCGGTTTTCCGAAAAGATCATGCTCAAACAAGCTAAAGCACGATGACGGTTCATCCTGATCCCATCGCGCTTTACGCGCCGAGCAGCGGCTCGATGCTGCAATCGAGCAGGCGCGGGTCGATTCCCACCTCCATGCCCGTGAACATCTCGCCCATGTAGTCGATCAGTGCATCGCTCGCCTTCACGCCGTCATCGACGCGGCGGTTGGCAACTGCGTTGAGAATGGCGAGATGGCGATCGATCGTGCCAGACAGATCGGCCTGCCCCGGCATGAAGCGGTGGTGGATGTAGCCGATGCGCCGGTACAGCGTGTGCAGCGGCCGCAGCGTGTGCACCAGGAACGGCTCGCCGGCCGCCTCCAGCACCAGCGCGTCGATGCGGCGATCGATGCTGTTGAATTCGTCGAGCGTCAGGCTGGCGCGGCGCTCGCGCAGGAGGCGCTCGATGTGCAGTGCCTGATTGCGATGCGAGAGGCTGGCGCGATCGGCCGCGAGGCGGATCACGAAGCGCTCCATGTCGCGGCGCAAGGCCAGCAGCATGCGCTCGCGCGCCAGATCGATCGGCGCGATGTGCAGACCGTGGCGCGGACGGATGATGATGAGCGTATCGGCGGAGAGACGATTGACGGCGTGGTGCACCGGCGTACGGCCGAAGCCGGTCATCTCCTGCAATTCCAGCATGGTCATGAACTGACCGGGCTTGAGCTCGCAATGGACCAGGAGCTCCTCGATCTTCTGATAGGCCAGCTCGAAGAAGTTGAGGCGGTTGCGCCGGGAGGGCCTGCCCTCGCCGTCGTCGTCGCTTCTCACCACCTCGAGCGTGCGCTTGCGCCGTGCCATGTCGTCCTCCCGTCAGCCCCGCGTTCTCGCCTCGCCGGGCGACGCCTTGTTTGTGATATCCTTAAAACATGTTGTGATATATTACAAGCGGGCGTAAAACGGCCTCAGGTCCCGCCGGCAATGGCGGCGCAGAAATGACAAACAAAGCGGGCGCTATGGACCCGACGGGAGGATTGCTGCCGTGAAGATCACGTCGATCGAAACCCTTCGCACCGAGGAGTTCTCCAACGTCATCTGGGTGCGCGTCCATACCGACACTGGTGTGATCGGGCTCGGTGAGACCTTCTATGGCGCGGGCGCGGTCGAAGCGCAGATCCACGACACCTTTGCCGGCCGCCTGCTCGGCCGCAATCCCCTGCACATCGAGGCCATCCACCGCGACATGCTGAACCTGCCGATGGCGCAGTCATCCACCGGCGTGGAATATCGCGCGGCCTCCGCGATCGACATCGCGCTGTGGGACCTGTTCGGCAAGGTCTGCGGCCAGCCGGTGCACCAGATGCTCGGCGGCCTCTGCCGCGACAAGCAGCGCATCTACAACACTTGCGCCGGCACGCAATATGTCCGCTCGACCAATATCAGCCCGGTCGCGAACTGGAATCTCGGCGCCTCCAAAGGACCCTACGAGGATCTCGACGGCTTCATGCACCGCGCCGACGCGCTGGCCGAGAGCCTTCTGGAAAGCGGCATCTCCGCGATGAAGATCTGGCCGTTCGATCCGGCGGCCCAGGAGAACAAGGGCCTCTACATCACCGCAGCCCAGATGAAGCAGGCGATCGAGCCGTTCGAGAAGATCCGCAAAGCGGTCGGCGACAAGATGGAGATCATGGTCGAGCTCCATTCGCTGTGGAATCTGCCCACCGCCAAGCAGATCGCGCGCGCGCTCGAGCCCTACAAACCGACCTGGTACGAGGACCCGATCCGGATGAACTCGCCGCAGGCGCTCGCCGAATATGCGCGCTCGACCGACGTCTGGGTCTGCGCCAGCGAGACGCTGGGCTCGCGCTTCCCCTACAAGGACATGCTCGACCGCGACGCCATGCACGTGGTGATGGCCGACCTGTGCTGGACTGGCGGCCTCACGGAAGGGCGCAAGATCGCGGCGATGGCTGAGACCTATCACCGGCCCTTCGCGCCGCACGATTGCATCGGCCCGATCGGGTTCATCGCGGCCATCCACATGTCGTTCAGCCAGCCCAACACGCTGATCCAGGAATCGGTGCGCGCGTTCTACAAAGGCTGGTACAACGAGCTCGTCACCACGATGCCCGTGATCAAGGACGGTTTTGTCTATCCGATGGAAGGACCCGGCCTTGGCGTCGACCTCCTGCCCGCTGTCTTCGACCGCACCGATCTGAGCGTACGCCGCTCCAACTCTTAAGGATTCTTGCGATGAGCACGTCCCTCTTCGATCTCTCCGGCCGCACCGCGCTCGTGACCGGCTCCTCCCGCGGTCTCGGCCGCGCCATCGCCGAGGGCATGGCCAAGGCCGGCGCGAAGATCATCGTCAACGGCGTCGACCCCAAGCGAGTCGAGCAGGCTGTCGCAGAGTTTCGGGCCGCCGGCCACCAGGCCGAGGGCGCCGCCTTCAACGTCACCGACGAGCCCGCCATCGTCGCCGCCTTCAATGATTTCGACAAAAAGGGCATTGCCGTCGACATCGTCGTCAACAATGCCGGCATCCAGCATCGCAAGCCGCTGGTGGAGTTCACCACCGACGAGTGGCGCAAGGTGATCGAGACCAACCTCACCAGCGCCTTCGTGATCGGCCGCGAGGCGGCCAAGCGCATGATCCCGCGCAAGCACGGCAAGATCATCAATATCGGCTCGCTCGGCAGCGAGCTCGCCCGCCCCACCATCGCGCCCTACACGGCGGCCAAGGGCGGCATCAAGAACCTGACCCGCTCGATGGCGGTGGAATGGGCCCAGCACGGCATCCAGGCCAATGCGATCGGCCCCGGCTACATGCTGACCGACATGAACGAGGCGCTGGTCAACAACACCGATTTCAACAATTGGCTGATGGGCCGTATCCCGTCCAAGCGCTGGGGCAGGCCGGACGAGCTGGTGGGCGCCGCGATCTTCCTCGCCTCGGACGCTTCCACTTACGTCAACGGCCAGATCATCTATGTCGATGGCGGCATGATCGCCGCGATGTGATCGCGAACAAGGGAACAGCAGCCATGCGCGCCGTCGTCATCCACGCCCCGAAAGACCTGCGGATCGACCTCTATCCCGATCCGGCACCCGGCCCGGGCGAGGTCCGCGTCAAGATCGCCAACGGCGGCATCTGCGGCTCCGACCTGCACTACTATCATCACGGCGGTTTCGGCGTCGTGCGCATCCAGCAGCCGATGGCGCTGGGGCACGAGATCGCCGGCGTTGTCGCCGCCGTCGGTGACGGCGTCACCAACGTGACGACAGGCACGCGCGTTGCGGTCAATCCGAGCAAGCCGTGCGGGGCGTGCCTGCACTGCCAGGAGGGCATGCGCAACCAGTGCCTCGACATGCGCTTCCTCGGTAGCGCGATGCGCTTTCCCCACGTGCAAGGTGGTTTCCGCGAGTTCATCACGGTCGACGCCACGCAGGCCGTGCCGATCGCGGACAAGCTCTCGCTGGCGGAAGCCGCGGTCGCCGAGCCGCTGGCGGTGTGCC
>NZ_JALBGZ010000899.1:0-2201 GCF_023006515.1 Bradyrhizobium sp. PRIMUS42 | reverse complement strand
CTCGCCGCCATCGCCGCGGCCGCGAAGGGGGCAGGGCGGCTCGATGCCGCCGAGCGCCTGGCCGATCTGGTGGTCAAGGTCGCGGGAATCTGAGCCTAAACGGACCGATTTTCGTATTTTTGCCGTCATGGCCGGGCTTGTCCCGGCCATCCACGTCTTGCATGAAGTACCATGGGATTCGTGGATGCCCGGGACGCCTTGCGCAAACACGCGCTTCGCGCTTATGCCCGGGCATGACGACGGAACGACGGGATAGAGCATGAGACTGCCGCGCGAGATCGGACCCATCCACTTCGTCGGGATCGGCGGGATCGGCATGAGCGGCATCGCCGAGGTGCTGGTCAATCTCGGCTATGCCGTGCAGGGCTCGGATGCCTCCGACAATTACAATCTCGACCGTCTGCGCAAGAAGGGCGCGAAGGTGTCGGTCGGCCACAAGGCCGAGAACGTCGACGGGGCCGAGGTCGTTGTCGTCTCCACCGCGATCAAGCGCGACAATCCGGAACTGATGGCGGCACGCGAGCGTCGCATTCCCGTGGTGCGCCGCGCCGAGATGCTGGCCGAGCTGATGCGGCTGAAGAGCTGCGTCGCGATTGTCGGCACCCACGGCAAAACCACGACGACCACGATGGTCGCAACGCTGCTCGATGCCGGCGGGCTCGATCCCACCGTGATCAACGGCGGCATCATCAACGCCTATGGCTCCAACGCGCGGCTCGGCGCCGGCGAGTGGATGGTGGTCGAGGCCGACGAGAGCGACGGCACGTTTTTGAAACTGCCGACCGATGTCGCGATCGTCACCAATGTCGACCCCGAGCATCTCGACCACTTCAAGACGTTCGACGCCGTACAGGACGCATTCCGGCATTTCGTCGAGAACCTGCCGTTCTACGGTTTTGCCGTGATGTGCATCGATCATCCCGTGGTGCAGACCCTCGTCGGCAAGATCGAGGATCGCCGCATCATCACCTATGGCCAAAATCCACAGGCCGACGTGCGGTTGCTTGACCTGGCGCCGATGGGTGGTGGCTCGAAGTTCAAGGTTGCGTTTCACGATCGCAAGACAGGCGCCGTGCATGAGATTGCCGATCTGATGCTGCCGATGCCGGGCCGCCACAACGCCTCCAACGCGACGGCCGCGATTGCGGTCGCGCGCGAGCTCGGCGTTTCCGACGACGACATTCGCAAGGCGATCGCCGGCTTCGGCGGCGTCAAGCGCCGCTTCACCAAGACCGGCGAATGGAACGGCGTCACCGTGATCGACGATTACGGCCACCATCCCGTCGAGATCGCGGCGGTGCTGAAGGCAGCGCGCGAATCCACCAACGGCAAGATCATCGCCGTGGTGCAGCCGCATCGCTACACCCGCCTGCAATCGCTGTTTGATGAATTCTGCACCTGCTTCAACGATGCCGATGCGGTTGTCGTCGCTGATGTCTATGCCGCCGGCGAAGCGCCGATCGACGGCATCGACCGCGACCATTTCGTCACGGGCTTGCGCGCCCATGGCCACCGCGAGGTGATCCCGCTGCCGGGAGCGTCGGAGCTCCCGGGCATTGTCAAGGGGCTGGCGAAATCCGGCGATCTCGTCGTGTGCCTGGGGGCAGGCAACATCACGCAATGGGCGTATGCGTTGCCGGACCAATTGAAGGCGCTGGGGTAAGAGTGGCGATGCTTCACTCACTGCTTGCTGCACGGCACGCTGCGCTCCCTCCCCCCTTGTGGGGAAGGGCGGGGGAAAGGGGTGGCCACAAACTCCGATCTCGCTCGGGGCTACCCCCCTCCCTGCCCCTCCCCCACAAGGGGGGAGGGAACGGAGAGAGCGTGCTCTCCTCACTTGAGGGTGAGGCATGAGCTTCCTCGACATCACTCCCACGATCAAAGCCGCGATGCCGGACCTGCGCGGCCGGCTGCTGGCCAACCAGTCGCTGGCCGAGCTCACCTGGTTTCGCGTCGGCGGTCCGGCGCAGGTGCTGTTCACGCCGGCGGATGAGGACGATCTCGCTTATTTCCTCGCGCGTCTCCCTTCCGACATCCCGGTCTGTGTCGTCGGCGTCGGCTCCAACCTGATCGTGCGCGACGGCGGCATATGTGGAATCACTATGTCGTGCCGCAGTGGACCTATACGAAGGTGCGCACCGCGCGCTGGGATCGTTTCGGCCGGCCCGCCGAATTGCCCCGATATGGCCAGTCTGGCTTCC
>NZ_JALBGZ010000898.1:0-2201 GCF_023006515.1 Bradyrhizobium sp. PRIMUS42 | reverse complement strand
CTTGAAGGCGCCGGTGCGCAGGAAATTGTCGGCGGTGGCGAGCGCGAACACGAAGCCCGAGCACACCGCCTGGAGGTCGAAGGCCGCGCCGTGGTTGATGCCGAGCGCGTTCTGCACGGCGACGGCGGTCGCGGGGAAGGTGTTGTCCGGCGTCGAGGTCGCCAGCACGATGAGGTCGATCGACTGCGCGTCGAGGCCGGCATCGCTGAGCGCGGCCTGCGCCGCCCTGATCGCCAGGTGCGAGGTGAACTCGCCTTCGGCCGCGATGTGCCGCTCGCGAATCCCGGTGCGCTGCACGATCCACTCGTCGGAGGTGTCGATACGCGCCGCCAATTGGGCGTTGGTCACCACCTGCTCCGGCAGATAGGAGCCGCAGCCCAGCACGACCGAACGAATTTGAGTCACGAAACAGCCTCCTGCGCGGCCTGCACGGAATTGAGTGCACCACCCTCGCGGTTGAGCATCTGATTGATCTTATTCAGGAGATCGTAGTGAGCCATCTCATAGCCAACATCGATCGCAGAGGCAAAGCCTTCGGCGCCGGTTCCGCCATGGCTCTTGACCACAATCCCGTTCAATCCCAGGAAAACGCCGCCATTGGACTTGTTCGGGTCCATCTTGTCGCGCAGGGCCTGGAAGGCGCCGCGCGCAAAGAGATAGCCAAGCTTGGACAGCCAGCTCCGTTTCATCTCATTGCGGAGTAATTCGGCCATCTGCCGTGCGGTTCCCTCGGCGGCCTTGAGCGCGATGTTGCCGCTGAAACCTTCGGTGACGATGACGTCCGCCACCCCCTTGCCGATGCCGTCACCCTCGACGAAGCCGACGTAGTCGAGCTCCGGCAGGTTCCTGATGCGCAGGATTTCGCCGGCCTCGCGAATCTCCTCGTGCCCCTTGATTTCCTCGGTCCCGATGTTGAGCAGGCCGAGCGTGGGGCGCGGCTTGTTGAACAGCACACTCGCCATCGCGGCGCCCATAACGGCGAGTGACACCAGATGGTGCGCGTCGCCGCCGATGCTGGCGCCGAGGTCGAGCACCACGGACTCGCCGCGCCTGGTCGGCCATATGCCCGTAATCGCCGGGCGATCGATCCCCTTCAGCGTGCGCAGGTGGAAACGCGACATCGCCATCAGCGCGCCTGTGTTGCCGGCGGAGACAGCGACATCCGCCTCCCCCTTCTTCACCGCGTCGATGGCAAGCCACATCGAGGACGTCCTGCGGCCGCGCCGCAGCGCCTGGCTCGGCTTGTCCGAACCACTGACTGCAACGTCGGTATGGATGATCTTCGAGGCGGCCTTGAGCTGGGGGTGCCGGTCGAGCTCAGGCTCGATCTTGGCGCGGTCCCCGACCAGCAGGAACTCGGTTTCGCGATGCCTGCCAAGCGAGATGGCCGCGCCCGGAATGACCACGGCGGCGCCGGCGTCGCCCCCCATGGCGTCAAGCGCAATGCGAACCTTGCTTGGCATAAAAGTCCTGGAAAACCTGGTCTGGTGCGGTCTTGAACCGAGCGGGGCCGCAGAATGGGTTCGCCATGACATGGCGACCGGTCAGGCGCCACGCCGCGCCCGGACCGGGGCGCGACAATAGCGTTTTGTTATCCCGAAACAACCTCTTGCCCCCAGCCTTTTGCATCCGGGTCGATCCGGGGGCGAACAAAGGAATGCTCAGGAAATACATAAAAAGATCAAAGGGATAAATCAGCCTCCCAAACCATTCCCGCAATTTCCTCAAGCCCTCTGGCAAGTGGCCTTTACGGGGAATGCCCAGCTATTTGCCTTTCTTCCTGCCCTTCTTGGTGTTGTCCTGGAGCGCCTTGAGCGCCGCGAAGGGATGGTCTTCCGGATCAGGCGCCGTGATCTCGGCCTCGAACACGGCCCCCTCCTTGCGCGGATAGGGGTCAACCGCCAGGAACAGGGCATCGGTGGCGATCCGGCCGAGGTCGATGATGCCATTGGTGATCGGCTCCGGCGGATCGATCACCTCCGGCGGCTCCTCATCGTCCTGCCCCTCCTCGATCAGGTCGGCCATCTTCCGAACCTCGGCCTCGGGAGCGAACACCAGGTCCACCTCCTCCTCAATCTCGCTCTCGATGGGATCGAGCGTGACCACGCAGGTCTGGCCGATCCGGGCCCGGACGGTGCCGGTCACCTGGACCCGGCCGCCGCTCTTGGGCACGACGTCAAGGTCGGCCTGGGCGGACAGCA
>NZ_JALBGZ010000897.1:0-2207 GCF_023006515.1 Bradyrhizobium sp. PRIMUS42 | reverse complement strand
AAGTCGGCCAGCGCCGCGTTGAAGCGGCCCTCGCGCTTCTCGAGCTGCTGGCGCAGCGTGTGCAGCGTCGCGATGCGCTTCGTGCGGCTCTCGTCGGCGTAGAGCACGATGTCGTCACCTTCAGCGTTGGCCGGCCAGAAGCCGATCGTCGCGCGCGCCCGGAACCATTTCTCCTTCACGATGGTATCGAGCATCTTGCGCGCGTCGTCATAGAGCGAGCGCGCGACTTCGCCGACCTTGGAATCGTCGAGGATGGCGGGGAAGCGTCCGGCGAGCTCCCAGGTCTGGAAGAACGGTGTCCAGTCGATGCAGTCGACCAGCTCGGCGAGGTCGTAGTCGTCGAAGCTGCGGATGCCGAGGAAGGTCGGCTTCACCGGCTTGTTGGCAGCAAAGTCGACCGGCACGCGATTGGCACGCGCGGCCGCGAGCTTCAGGCGCTTCTTGTCGGCCTGCGCGCGCAGATGCGCGTCCGAGATTTTTGCGTATTCCGCGCGGACCTCGGCGGCATAGGCCTCGCGCTTCTCGGGCGAGAGCAGCGAGGAGGCGACCCCGACGGCGCGGCTGGCGTCGTTGACATGCACGACGGGGCCGGCGCGATAGCTCGGGTCGATCTTGACGGCCGTATGCACGCGGCTCGTGGTGGCGCCGCCAATCAGCAGCGGCAGCTTGAGGCCTTCGCGCTGCAATTCGCCGGCGAAGAATGCCATCTCGTCGAGCGAGGGCGTGATCAGGCCGGAGAGACCGACGATGTCGGCCTTTTCGGCTTTCACGGTCTCGACGATCTTGGCAGCCGGCACCATCACGCCGAGGTCGATCACCTCGAAATTGTTGCACTGGAGCACGATGCCGACGATGTTCTTGCCGATGTCGTGGACGTCGCCCTTGACGGTCGCGAGCACGATCTTGCCGGCGGACGATGAACCTTCGGTGCCGATGCCGTTGGCGAGATTGCGCGCCTTCTCCTCCTCCATGAACGGCATTAGCCAGGCCACCGCCTGCTTCATGACGCGGGCGGACTTCACGACCTGCGGCAGAAACATCTTGCCGTCGCCGAAGAGATCGCCGACCACGTTCATGCCGGCCATCAGCGGGCCCTCGATCACGTCGAGCGGGCGCGATGAGGCCTTGCGGGCTTCCTCGGTGTCCTGCTCGATGAATTCGGTGATGCCGTGCACCAGCGAATGCGACAGCCGCTTCGCCACCGGCCATTCGCGCCAGGCGAGATCGGCTTCCTTGGTCTGGGTCTTGTTGCCGCGGAATTTCTCGGCGAGCGCCAGCAGCCGCTCGGACGCGCCCGGATCGCGATTGAGGACGACGTCCTCGCAAACCTGGCGCAGCTCGGCATCGATGTCGTCATAAACGATCATCTGCCCGGCGTTGACGATGCCCATGTCCATGCCGGCCTTGATGGCGTGATACAGGAACACCGAGTGCATGGCCTCGCGCACCGGCTCGTTGCCGCGGAACGAGAATGACAGATTGGAGACGCCGCCCGAGATGTGCGCGCCCGGCAGGTTCTGGCGGATCCAGCGCGTCGCCTCGATGAAGTCGACGCCGTAATTGTTGTGCTCCTCGATGCCGGTCGCGATCGCGAAAATGTTCGGATCGAAGATGATGTCTTCCGGCGGGAAGCCGACCTTGTTCACCAGGATGTCGTAGGCGCGCTTGCAGATCTCGGTCTTGCGCGCGAACGTGTCGGCCTGGCCGACCTCGTCGAACGCCATGACGACGACAGCCGCGCCATGGCGGCGGGCGATCTTGGCCTCGAAGATAAACTTCTCCTCGCCTTCCTTCATCGAGATCGAATTGACGACCGGCTTGCCCTGCACGCATTTCAGGCCGGCCTCGATCACCGAGAATTTCGAGGAGTCCACCATCACGGGCACACGGGCGATGTCGGGCTCGGCGGCGACGAGGTTGAGGAAGGTCATCATCGCGGCTTCGGAGTCCAGAAGCCCCTCGTCCATGTTGACGTCGATGATCTGCGCGCCGTTCTCGACCTGGTCGCGCGCGACCTGCAGCGCGGCGGTGTAGTCGCCATTGGTGATCAGCTTGCGGAAGCGGGCCGAGCCCGTGACGTTGGTGCGCTCGCCGACGTTCACGAACGGAATGGCGTCCGTCAGGATGAACGGCTCGAGGCCGGAGAGCCGCAGGCGCGGGCTGATCTCCGGCACGATGCGCGGCTTGTGCGGGGCCACCGCGGCGGC
>NZ_JALBGZ010000896.1:0-2209 GCF_023006515.1 Bradyrhizobium sp. PRIMUS42 | reverse complement strand
AGGCTTCGCGCGCGGGCGGCGATAGCGGCGGATGCTTGCCGACCTGGGTACGGTCGACATAGGTGACGGCGGCGGCCGCGGCGGTGGCCTCCAAGCGCGTGAGCTGAGAGAGCCCGTCCATGGTTGCGACGGCAAAGTAATCGCACAGTCGCTTCTCGGCGGTGGCGCCGTCGAAGACGTCGCGGGTCAGCGGCGTCACCGCCGGCAGCTCGCGCAAGGTCTGTCCGAGTTCGCTGTCGTTGTAGAGTGCGTCGGTGACGATCGCCTCGTTCGGGTTGATGCGCGCCAGCGTCGCGGCGAGCTCGCCGCTAGAGCATTCCAGCACGGTGAATTCGGCGGTCGAGATGTCGATCCAGGCGAGGCCAAAGCGGTCGCCGCCGCCGGAAGTCCGGGCGCGCGCGACGGCCAGCAGATAATTGTTGGCACGCGCGTCGAGCAGCGTGTCTTCGGTGAGCGTGCCCGGCGTCACCAACCGTACCACGCCCCTGCGCACGACGCTCTTGTTGCCGCGCGCTTTCGCGGCCGCGGGATCCTCGGTCTGCTCGCAGACCGCGACGCGGTGGCCGGCGGATATCAGGCGATGCAGGTAATCCTCGGAACGCTCGACCGGCACGCCGCACATCGGGATGTCGGCGCCCTGATGCTTGCCGCGCTTGGTCAGCACGATGCCGAGCGTCCTGGAGGCGATCTCCGCGTCCTCGAAGAACAATTCGTAAAAGTCGCCCATCCGGTAGAACAGCAGCAGGCCCTGATGCGCCGCCTTGATCTCAAGGTACTGTTCCATCATCGGGGTGACCCGCGCGGCGGCTTCCGCTGGCGGCGCGGGCGTGTCGTCGGGGGGCGGGACGGGGATCGGCTGTGGCATGGTCATGGGCGGCGCAACCTACAAAATTTCGGCACCTGCTCCTATCGCTTTGGCCGGCAGGACCGGGTTTTCCACGTTGTCCGCATTGCGGCATGCGTGGCTGGCGTGCGCCCCCCTCGGAACACGCGCGGATCAGTCAATTGACCTGCCGCGGGCGCGCTCCTAAAACTCCGCCGTCATTGAAGAATTCTGGCCGAACCGCGGCATTCAGGGAGAACAACGATGCGTGACGTCTTTATCTGCGATGCCGTGCGGACCCCGATCGGCCGCTTCGGCGGCTCGCTCGCCAAGGTGCGCGCCGACGATCTCGCCGCCGCCCCGATCAAGGCGCTGATGGCCAAGCATCCCAATCTCGACTGGGCCCAGGTGGACGAAGTCTTCTTCGGCTGCGCCAACCAGGCCGGCGAGGACAACCGCAACGTCGCGCGCATGGCGCTCCTGCTCGCGGGTCTCCCGGATTCGGTTCCGGGTCAGACCCTGAACCGCCTCTGTGCCTCCGGCCTCGATGCCGTCGGCGCCGCAGGTCGCGCCATCCGCTCCGGCGAGATCGAGCTTGCGATCGCCGGCGGCGTCGAATCCATGACCCGCGCGCCCTTCGTGATGGGCAAGGCGCAAGAAGCGTTCTCGCGCTCCGCCGAAATCTTCGACACCACGATCGGCTGGCGCTTCATCAATCCGCTGCTGAAGGCGCAGTATGGCGTCGATGCCATGCCGGAGACCGGCGAGAACGTCGCCGAGGAATTCCAGGTCTCTCGCGCCGACCAGGACGCCTTCGCCATCCGCTCGCAGCAGCGCGCAGGTGCCGCGATCGCCGCCGGCTATTTTGCGGAAGAAATCATCGCGATCACCATTCCCGGTGGCAAGGCGGGCCCGATCACCGTCGACAAGGACGAGCATCCGCGTCCCGAGACCACGCTGGAAGGTCTCGCCAAGCTGAAGCCGATCGTGCGCAATCCCGGCACGGTGACCGCCGGCAATGCCTCCGGCGTCAATGACGGCGCTGCCGCGATGATCCTGGCTTCGGAAGCTGCGGTGAAGAAGCATGGTCTGACGCCCCGCGCGCGCATCCTCGGCCCTGCCTCGGCCGGCGTGCCGCCGCGCATCATGGGCATCGGCCCGGTGCCGGCGACCCGCAAGCTGATGGAACGGCTCGGCAAGAAGATCAGCGATTTCGACCTGATCGAGCTCAACGAGGCCTTCGCCTCGCAGGGCATCGCCTGCATGCGCCAGCTCGGCGTCGCCGACGATGCGGATTTCGTCAATCCGCATGGCGGCGCGATCGCCCTCGGCCATCCCCTCGGCATGAGCGGCGCACGCCTCGCGCTCACCGCCGTCCACGGCATG
>NZ_JALBGZ010000895.1:0-2211 GCF_023006515.1 Bradyrhizobium sp. PRIMUS42 | reverse complement strand
ATCGGGACCGCGCCGCGACGCTGGCGCTGCATGCCGCCATCATCGGCTTCTGCGGCGGGCTTTTCTTCACGGTGATGATGCTCGTCTTCGGCCGCTCATTCTTCGCCCTGCTCGGCGGCCACGGGCGGGTGCTCGAGGAGGCCAGCGGCTATTCGCAAGTGCTGTTCTCCGGGGCGGTCGCGATCTGGCTCGTCAACACGCTGGCCTCGGTGATCCGCGGCACCGGCGACATGCGCTTGCCCTCGATGACGCTGATTGCGGCGGGCGTGCTCCAGATCGCGCTCGGCGGCACGCTGGGGCTAGGTCTGTTCGGCGTGAAGCAGTTCGGCATGCCCGGCGTCGCGAGCGGCCAGTTGATCGCGTTCAGCTTCGCTGCGATCTTCCTCCTCTGGTATCTCGCGTCCGGCCGCAGCCGACTTCCGCTGAACCTTCGCGCGTTTCATTTCGAGCGCGCGATGTTCCTGGACATTCTCAAAGTCGGCGCGGTGGCCTGTTTGTCGCCGCTGCAAACCGTGCTCACCATTCTGGTCTTCACGAAGATCCTCGCGACCTTCGGCACCGAGATGCTGGCCGGTTACGGCATCGGCTCTCGGCTGGAATTTCTGCTGATCCCGATCACCTTCGCCTTTGGCATCGCCTCGGTGCCGATGGTCGGCGTGGCGATGGGCGCGGGACGCGTGAAACGCGCGCGGCGCGTGGCCTGGACTGCAGCTGCGGCCTCCGGACTTACGGTTGGCCTGGTCGGGCTTGTCATCGCGATCTATCCCTCGCTATGGGTCGCGCTCTTCACACGGGATCCCGCCGTCACCGCCGCCGCCTACAGCTATTTCCATTGGGCCGGCCCGGCCTTCGTGTTCTTCGGCATAGGTGTGTCGCTCTACTTCTCCTCGCAAGGCGCGACGCACGTCGGCGGCCCCGTGCTCGCTTCCACCGCGCGGCTTCTGATCGTTGCGATCGGCGGCATCGGCCTGATGATGGCGCAGGCGCCGGCCTGGACGTTGTTCGCGCTGGTCGGGGGTGCCATGGTCGTGTTCGGCCTGTCGACTGCGGCCTCGGTCGCCGTCGCGCGCTGGGGCAAATGAGCGCAGGTAAGCAAGCGCAGAGAAATGAACGCAGGAATTTGATTCCTGCCAGCGTTGCACTATCCCGCCGGCCTGCTATGGAGGCGCTCCATTTTTCGGGGCCCTCTCCATGACTTCCAGATTCGCTGCTCTCATCGTCCTCCTCGCCACGCTGCTTGGCGCATCTGCCGCTTGTGCGCAGAACGCCGACGGGACATGGCTGACCCAGGCGGGCGATGCGCGCGTGAAGGTCATCAAGTGCGGCGACGGCATCTGTGGCCACATCGTCTGGCTGCGTGAACCCTACGACACCGCGACCGGCCAGCCCGCCACCGACAGCAAGAATCCCAATCCGGCGCTCGCCAGGCGACCGATGATCGGCCTGCCGTTGTTCAGCGGCATGCAGCCATCGGGTCCGAACAAATGGTCGGGCCAGATCTACAACGCCGACGATGGCAGCAGCTATGCGAGCAGCGTCACGGTAACCTCGGCGGATTCGCTGCGGGTCGAAGGCTGCGTCGGAGCGCTCTGCGGCGGCGAGACCTGGACGCGCGCGGGGCGTTGAGCCATATCTCGTGTTCCGGACGCGCTGCGGCACGCAGTGAAGCTGCGCTGAGCCGGGACCCACAAACAGGATCGTACGATACGGAGAAGCGGGCCCCGGCTCAGCAGCGCATCACTCCGTGCTGCGCTCTGTCCGGGGCACGAGATTCGCTCTACGCCATCATCGCCTTCAGCGCGGTCGCAGCCGAGGCGTAGCCGCCCCGCGCGCCATCGATGAAGTGGACGTGATCGCTGCGCAGCGCCGAGGGCGTGAAGCAGGTCATCATGGCGGCGTCCTGCTGATAAAGGCCATAGCGCACGATGCCCTCGCGCGCGGCTGCTGTCAGACGATCGTTGAGGGCGCGTTCGAGCTCCGGCGTACAATCGAGGATCATGCGCAGGCCGTCATCATACTTCCTGAAGTCCGAGTTCTCGACCACCTGACGCTTGTAGACGTTTGGCACGAAGCCGCCGACGTTAAGGTCGAAGCGCATGATCAGGTAAACGAACAGCGTGTAGGCCAGCACGCTGGCGCGGCGCGCGAGCAGCGGACCGCCGCGCTTGGTACGGGCCTCGAAGTCCAGCCCCTGCGGCGGCCATTTCAGCG
>NZ_JALBGZ010000894.1:0-2217 GCF_023006515.1 Bradyrhizobium sp. PRIMUS42 | reverse complement strand
ATGACCTCGACGCCGGCCTCGCGCGCCTTCAGCACGCTCCAGTGCGGCACCGGATGCGTCAGCGGCACGCCGGGCGCGAGCACGAGGGCCGCAAAGTTTGCCCAGGAAACATTGCGCAGATCCGCGGTGATGAAACCGGCCTGCACGGCCTTGGCGACGTTCTCGGCATTGTCGTCGGCCGCGATCACCTCGGCGCCGCCGGCCTTCAGCGCGTGGCAGGAGGCGAGCCCCGAACCGCCGAGGCCAAACACCGCGACGGTTTTGCCGGCAAAGGACGTGACGGGGATCATGATGATTTCATCCCCGTCGTTCCGGGGCTCGCGCAGCGAGAACCCGGAACCTCGAGATTCCGGGTTCGACGCTGGCACGCCGCCCCGGAATGACAGCAAGATTGAATCGCGACGACCATCATCACCGCAGCTTCAGCGTGGAGAGACCGGCCAGCGCCAGCATCACCGAGATGATCCAGAAGCGGATCACGATCTGCGGCTCGGTCCAGCCGAGCTGCTCGAAATGGTGATGGATCGGCGCCATCCGGAAGATGCGCTTGCCCGTGAGCTTGAACGACACCACCTGCACGATGACGGAGACCGCTTCCAGCACGAACAGGCCGCCGATCACCGCGAGCACGATCTCGTGCTTCACCGCCACCGCGATGGCGCCCAGCATGCCGCCGAGCGCGAGCGAGCCGGTGTCGCCCATGAAGATCGAGGCCGGCGGCGCGTTGAACCAGAGGAAGCCGAGGCCGGCGCCCAGCAGCGCGCCGCAGAGCACCGCAAGCTCGCCGGTGCCGGCGACATATTTGATCTGGAGATATTCGGCGAACACCGCGTTGCCGGCGAGATAGGCGATCATCGCAAAGCTCGCGGTCGCGATCATCACGGGAACGATAGCGAGGCCGTCGAGACCGTCGGTGAGGTTCACCGCGTTGCCGGAGCCGACGATGACGAAGGCCCCGAAGATGACGAAGAACCAGCCGAAATGCAGCACGGTGTCCTTGAGGAAGGGAATCGTCAGCGCGGTCGAGGCAGGATCGCGGTTCAGCCGCACCAGGGCGTAGCAGGCCACCAGTGCGATGGCGGCTTCGATCAGCAGGCGGAGCTTGCTGCCGAACCCGGTCGTGGTCTGCTTGGTCACCTTGAGGTAATCGTCATAGAAGCCGACGAAGCCGAAGCCGAGCGTCACCGCCAGCACGATCCAGACGTAAGGGTTGAGTGGATTGGCCCACAGCACGGTGCCGACGGTGAGGCCGGACAGGATCATCAGCCCGCCCATGGTGGGCGTGCCCTTCTTGGCGAGATGCGATTGCGGACCGTCGCTGCGGATCGGCTGGCCCTTGCCCTGGCGGATGCGCAAATGATCGATAATCCATGGTCCGAACAGGAACACGAACAGCGCGCCGGTGACGACGGCGCCGCCGGTGCGGAAGGTGATGTAGCGGAAGACGTTCAGGAAGGTGCGAACGGCACCGAAGCCCGGAAATGTGTTGGAGAGCTCGATCAGCCAGTAAAACATTCAGTTGGTCCTATGGCGCCTATGCACGCGGTTTTGGCCTTGATCTTGGCCTCAACGTGTCTCACGCGCATTCGCTGGTCTTCATCATGGGTCGCGTGACCTCTGGGGAAACCGGGACGGCTTCGCGCCGCAAAGGGTGGGATTCGGGAACAGCGCCTTCCAAGCAGTTTACGCCTTTGCCTGCAAGGCGGCCACCAGGCCTGGCACAAACTTGTTGACCCAGAACATCTTCTTGCTGCCCTTGACAACCACGACATCGCCCGCCCTCAGCAGGTTGGCGACCTCGCCCGGCTTCAGAGAGGCGGGATCGTCGTGCCAGCCGAGGCCCTTGCCGGCCGGGAGCACCTCGTAGAGGTGGCGCATCAGGGGGCCGACGCAGTAGACGCCGTCAATACCGTCGAGATGCTTGGCGAGGGCGGTGTGATAATCGGGCGCATCTTCGCCCAGCTCCAGCATGTCGCCGAGTACCGCAACGCGGCGGCCGCCGGTCACGTTGCGCGCCTGCAGGCTTTGCAGCGCGGCAGCAACGCTGGCCGGATTGCCGTTGAAACTGTCGTCGATCACGGTGATACCCCCGACCGCCTGCTCGACGCCACGGCCAGTCATGATACCGACCCGGTCGAGCTTGATCGCGAGCGTCGCCGCATCGAGATTGGCCGCACGGGCCGCGGCGAGCGCGGCCAGCGCATTCTGCACGCGGTG
>NZ_JALBGZ010000893.1:0-2225 GCF_023006515.1 Bradyrhizobium sp. PRIMUS42 | reverse complement strand
GACGGCGACGAGCCCGGCGACGCCGGCCGCGAGCAGGCGCTGCGTCACGCCGAGCAGATCGCCGCGCTTCCACGCCAGCATCGGGCCAAACGGCACGGCAAGCAGCAACAGGGTGAATAGCGGCGCGAAGGTGAGGTTGTAGAAGGGCGCACCGACCGACATCTTGAAGTCGGCGAGCATCTCCATCGCGAGCGGATAGAGCGTGCCGAACAGCACGACCGCGCACGCGACCGTGAGCAGAAGATTGTTCAGGACCAGCGCGCCCTCGCGCGAGATCGGCGCGAACAGGCCGCCCTGCTTCAACGAGGTGGCGCGGCCCGCGAACAGCGCCAGGCTGCCGCCGATGAACAGGCAGAGGATCAGCAGGATGAACACGCCGCGGGTGGGATCGGTGGCGAAGGCGTGCACCGATGTGATGACGCCCGAGCGCACCAGGAAGGTGCCGAGCAGCGACAGCGAGAAGGTCAGGATCGACAACAAGATGGTCCAGACCTTCAACGCGTTGCGCTTTTCCATCACCAGGGCGGAATGCAACAGCGCGGTACCGGAGAGCCACGGCATCAGCGAGGCGTTCTCGACCGGATCCCAGAACCACCAGCCGCCCCAACCGAGTTCGTAATAGGCCCAGTACGAGCCCATGGCGATCCCGAGCGTCAGGAAGATCCAGGCGACCAGCGTCCACGGCCGCACCCAGCGCGCCCAGGCCGCGTCGATCCGTCCCTCCATCAGCGCCGCGATCGCGAAGGAGAAGGAGATCGAGAAACCGACATAGCCGAGATAGAGCATCGGCGGATGCACGGCGAGCCCGATGTCCTGGAGCACCGGATTGAGATCGCGTCCCTCGATCGGCGGGCTCGCGATGCGCAGGAACGGATTCGATGTCACGAGGATGAAGAGATAGAAGGCGCTGGCGACCCAGGCCTGCACGGCGAGCACATGCGCGCGCAGCGACAGCGGCAGATTATTGCCGAAAGCCGCAACCAGCCCGCCGAACAAGGCGAGGATCGCCACCCACAGCAGCATCGAGCCTTCATGGTTTCCCCACACGCCGGTGATCTTGTAGAGCAGCGGCTTCATCGAGTGGGAATTCTCGTAGACGTTGGCGACGGAGAAGTCCGAGTTCACGTGCAGCATCACGAGAGCTACGAACGAGGCGCCGACGAACAGGAGCTGCGCCAGCGCCGTGGAGCGCGCCACGTCCATCAGCGCGGCATCGCGCAGGCGCGCACCGATCAGCGGCACGATCGACTGGATCAGTGCGAGCCCAAGCGCCAGCACCAGCGCGTAATGTCCTGATTCCGCGATCACCGCACCGCTCCTTGCGGATTGCCCTGCGCCGTCGTGGCTTGAGGCTTGCTGCTGCCGGAAGGCTTAGCGCCCGAAGCTTTGCCGTCGTAATCGTCCTTCCAATGCCCCTGCTTCTTCAGGGCGTCGGCGACGTCCTTGGGCATGTAGGTCTCGTCATGCTTGGCGAGCACGGTGTCGGCCTTGAACACCCCATTGGCGTCGAGCGCGCCTTCGGCGACGACGCCCTGGCCCTCGCGGAACAGGTCGGGCAGGATGCCCTTGTAAGCCACCGGAAGCTTGGCGCCACCGTCGGCGACCTCGAAGGTCACCGCGAGATTGTCGCCGCGATGGAGCGAGCCGGGCTGCACCAGCCCGCCGAGGCGAAACCGCTTACCGGGCTCGACATGCTTCTCGGCGACCATGGTCGGGGTCGAGAAGAACACGATGGAGTCGCGAAGTGCGTTGAGCACCAGCGCGGCCGCGAGCGCGAGCACGGCGAGCGAGCCGCCGATGATGGTCATACGTCGCTGCTTGCGCGTCATGGCGTATCAATTCTCCGCTCGTCTCGTCCCGACATCGTCATCCGCCGAGCCCGAGAGTCCTGAGGCCTTCGTTGAGCTGGCGAAGCCGCTCTGCGTCGCTTGCAACCGCCTGCCGGGCGTCGGCCGATGCCCCCATGGCCTTGTCCCGTTCGCCCATCACGAGATAGGCGCGCACCAAACGCAGCCAACTCTCGACGTCGTCGCCGTTCTGCTTCAACCGGGTGGCCAGACGTTCGACCATGCCGCGCACCATCGCGTTGCGATCGCCTTCGGCCATTTCCTTGGATGCAGCAATCGTTTCATCCGACAGCGCCGGCATCGTGCCGCTGCCGACGCGCGCCAGCGAGGACTGCACCAGGGCACGCCACGGCGCATCCGCGGGCGCCTTCGCAAGCA
>NZ_JALBGZ010000892.1:0-2229 GCF_023006515.1 Bradyrhizobium sp. PRIMUS42 | reverse complement strand
AGGCGCTGCGGCGCGCGGCCCGGGCGGGGTAGGGGCGCCGCATCGCGAGGTCCGCGCAAGAGCGGATGCGGATGATGCACAAGCCAATGTCCGGCTTGAGCCCAGGAGGCGACATCCGCTGGAGCGACTTAGGTCACGAAAGTGGCCTCCGCGCCGAAGCTCGTAGGCCGTAAACCAAGTCCTTTACCGCCGCACTCCAACGCGATTGACGCCCCCATTTAAATTGCCTCCGGCGTTGTGACGGACAGCAGCACGCGCCACCGGACGAGGCCTAAGCACGACGCCGGCCCTTGCGACGCAACCTGCCGGATAGCCAACATACGTGCAGTAGATAACCGCCTCGGCGGGTGCCGGAGTGAGAGTGGCTCCGGCAAGCCCCAACAGGATGCTGGCTGCAATCCCGGAAACTGTCGCTGATCCGATCGAAAGACCCTTTCGCTGATGCATGGTGATCCTCCTCATTGCACTTGCGAACGTGACTGGTGTCGCCCAAGCCTCGGCTGAACCAACCTGAGTGCCAGGTGAGGTTTGGACCTTGATGTAGATCAACGGCGGCAGCACCTGGGCTTCATGCACAGGAGGACATTGTCGAGGGACCGGATCATCTTCCGCTTGTCCTCGAAGGCAGACATCCCGGATTCTGAGCGCACGCCTAGCTAGTGCTATTGCCGTCGCCCCGCTCGACACGTCCGCGCAGCGTCAAGTGCCGCGCGATCGGCATCAGCATGTAGGGCGCAAGATGAATTGGAAACTGCGTCATCGCGAAATACAGCCAGGTGGTGGGCGGCAATGCGCCGGCCGTTGCCGCCAGCATCAGGCCGAGATTGCGCTGTGACACCATCAGCCCGAGCGCCAGTGCGCGCTCATAGCCGATGCGGCGGAACAGCAGCGTGGTGATCGCGAGCAGCGTGAAGTAGATCGCGAAGGACAGAGCTGCGAGGCCGATCGTGAACATCGGCTGCGTAAGGAGGTCGCTCACGACGTCGCCCATGATCGCGGCCGCGAAGATGAAGAGGATGACGATGTTGAGACCGTCGATCGGCGTTTTTTGACGCTGGATCGCCTCGGCGCCGAAGATCCATCGGATGGCCGTCGCGGCCAATAGCGATACTGCCAGGATGCCGAGCAGTTTCAGGCCCAGCGTCAGCGGCGTGATGCTCAGCATGTCGCCGAGGAAGATGCCCGCGAACATCGATGCCGTGAAGGGCACCAGCGCGGTCGAGGTCACCAGGGTGATCAGCACGAGCGTGGCATCGAGACCCATCAGCGCGGCGAGGGCCGGGGAGGCCATCATCGGTGAGGCCATGCTCTGCAGCATCAGTGCGAGCGAAAGCCCGGGCGCGCGAGCCGTGAGCCCGGTTGCGTGCGCGATCAGTCCGACGATCAGCGGCACGCCGATCGTGGTCCAGGCCGTGGCAGTTGCAACCAGCGCCGGTCGGCGCAGATGGCTGTAGAGGGCGGCGAGATCGACCCGCATGAACGAGATGCAGAGCAGGCAGAGGATTGCCTCGGTGAGATAGGGACGAAGCAACGCGCCGAGCGGTGGCACCGCGGCCGCGATGAACACGACAGCGGCTACTCCGCGTGTGCCTTGGCTGCCGAGCCAGGTCAGGACACGCAGAGGGAGGGCGAGGGCAGGTGTGAGAATGGACGGCATCTCTACGAGGTTCGGTGCGTAGCCCGGATGAGCGCCGCGATATCCGGGACAAGTGCGTCAGTATGGTGAGAGCGGTCCCGCATGTCGCTGCGCTCATGCGGGCTACGGGACTGCCTTTAGCCCAATCCCTTCAACCACGCGCCGATCTCGCTGACGGCGACATTGGCCTGTGGCAACAGCTTGCCCATCGTGAAGAAGCCGTGGAACTGGCCGGGATAGTGCTTGGCGGTCACGGGCACGCCGGCTTGGCTGAGCCGCTCCGCGTATTCCTGGCCTTCGTCACGCAGGGGATCGGCGCCGACGGTCAGCACATGGGCCGGCGGCAGGCCGGCAAGGTTTTGCGCACGCGCCGGCGAAGCGCGCCAGTCATGGATGTCGGCGGCGCCATTGAGGTAGTGGTCGCGGAACCAGCGGATCACCGAATGCGTCAGCAACACGCTGGTCTCGGGCTCGCTGTGGGAGCCATGGGTCATGGCGAAATCGGTGGCTGGATAGATCAGCACCTGGCCCGCAAGCGCAGGGCCATTGCCGTCGCGCGCGGCCAGCGCCACGACCGCGGCGAGATTGCCGCC
>NZ_JALBGZ010000891.1:0-2239 GCF_023006515.1 Bradyrhizobium sp. PRIMUS42 | reverse complement strand
CGCCTCGCAATCGCAGCGTGGCCGCGCCGCGCCGCCGCGCAATTCCGCAGCCGGCCAAGCCAGAAGCCCTGATACGCGCGAGGCTGGTAGCGGCCGTAGCAATGCGTCGAGCGAGAGCAGCTATGTTGCAAGCGGCAGCACGGCGGGCACGAAGACGAACACACCATTGCTGGAGAGCCCGCAGTCGATCTCGGTGGTGACGCGCAAGGAGCTCAACGATCGCGCCGTGCAGACGTTGACCGAGGCCGTCGGCTATCAACCGGGCGTCCGCATCGATGCCTCCGGCTACGATCCACGCTTCGACGCCATCTCGATCCGCGGCTTCGACGTTACCTACAACGGTGTCTATCTCGACGGGTTGCGCCTCGTCGGCGCCGGTCTCAGCGTGTTCAAGACTGAGCCCTATGGCGCCGACAGCATCACCGTGGTCCGCGGACCGAGCTCGGCGCTTTACGGCCTCGGCTCGCCCGGCGGATTGATCGACCTGCAGAGCAAGCTACCGACCAGCCAGCCGTTCCATGAGGTGCAGACGCTGTTCGGCGACCGCGAGCGCATCCAGGGGAATTTCGATCTCTCGGGGCCGATCGATCCCAACGGCCAGTTCTCGTATCGGCTGACCGGCGTCGTGCGCGACGCCGACGTGTTCGTGCCCGGCGGCAAGGACAATCGCACCTACGTCGCTCCGGCCGTCACCTGGAAACCGGATCAGTCGACGACCCTGACGATTCTCGGCGCCTACCAGAAATCGAAGACGCCCGGGTCGATGTTCACCTACTCTTCGGGCACCGGCACCACCACGGACATCTTCACCGGCAGCCCGTCCTACAATTCGCTCGATCAGGAACAGGGACGCGTCGGCTATTTGTTCGAGCATGCGTTCAACAACGCCGTGACCGTTCGCCAGAAATTCCGTTATGTCGACGTCGATGCGGTCACCCGCTATGTCGGCTTTCTCGGTGCGCCCGTCGGCAATGTCGTCTCGCGCTACACCGGCTACGTCCACGACACGCTGCAATCGGCCATCATCGACAACCAGGTGGAGGCCAAGCTCTCGACCGGCCCGGTGCAGCACACGCTCCTGATCGGCACCGACTACACCTCGTCGAAGTTCAACGACAAGCAGGGATTCGGCTTCGGCGTCTCCGATCTCAATCTGGCCGCGCCGGCTTACGTGCCGGAATCGATTCCCGATCCCGCGATCTCGTCCTCGACGCGGCAGCGGCAGACCCAGTCTGGAATTTACATCCAGGACCAGGCCAAGCTCGATCACTGGATCCTGACGCTGAGCGGCCGCAGCGACTGGGTCCGCACCACCGGCGAGGATCTGTTCGCGTTGACCCGGCAGCAGCAATCCGAACAGGCCTATAGCGGTCGAGCCGGGCTGACCTACGTGTTCGATTCCGGAATTGCACCCTACGTCGCCTATTCGACCTCGTTCTTTCCCAATCTTGGCGTCGATCCCTCGGGTGCCTTCTTCAAGCCGACCACCGGCGAGCAGACCGAGATCGGCGTCAAGTATCAGCCGCTGGGGACGCGGAGCTTCGTCACCGCCGCGGTGTTCGACCTGACGCAGGATGGCGGCCTGGTGACGACGGGAACGGGCGTGACGGTCCAGCGCGGCGAGATCCGGAGCCGCGGCTTCGAATTGCAGGGCCTCGCGAGCCTCGGCGGCGGTTTCGACCTCACCTCGTCGTACACCTATCTCGACATGGTCACCAAGCAGGCCGGAGACAGCGCGCTGGTCGGCAAGTTTCCGTCGGGAAATCCGCCCCACACTGCGACGCTGTGGGCGAACTATACATTGCCGCTGGCAGGCCCGTTTGCGGGACTGAGCATCGGCGGTGGTGCGCGTTATATGTCATGGAGCTATGGCGACGACCTCAACACGTTCAAGAATAGCTCGGTGACCCTGGTCGACGCGGCGCTGAAATATGATTTCGGCCAGGCGGCGAAGGAGCTGAAAGGACTTCAGTTCCAGGTCAACGCCAAGAACCTGTTCAACCTGCACTACACGACGTGCCAGGTCGGATATTGCTACCGCGGCGCACCGCTGACCGTTATCGCGACGCTCGGCTATCGCTGGTGAATGGACGCTCGATGAAGAGGGCTACCTGTCAATCACCAATAGATCCCGTGGCGATGCAATTCGCGGATCACGCGGGCCTCGACCGAGGGCGCGCGCCGCTTCGGCTTGGTCGCGGCCGGGCTCGATGCGGCTGACGCGGCTGTCGTTGCGGTT
>NZ_JALBGZ010000890.1:0-2245 GCF_023006515.1 Bradyrhizobium sp. PRIMUS42 | reverse complement strand
AGCTCCGCTCGGTCTGGACCGATGCCTGGGACAGCGCGCCGGACAGCCCTGGCGCGCTGCCGATGCCGCTGCAGAGCATCATCAGCCGCGATGCCTTCAACTCGATCGACCGGGCCGCGGCAAGCGGCAACGCCAAGGCGCGCGATCTCGTCAGCTATTTCGTCGGCCAGGGCGTCGGCCTCATCGACAGCGTGAAATCGGCCGGCGCCGTGGTACAGGAGTTCAAGGAAGATTTTGCCGAAGCCGTCGAGCACATGAATGCGCTGGTGGCGGAGTGATGGTGTGTGTAGCCGGAGTGCCGCCCGCCGCCCATCCTTCGAGGCTCCCCAAGCGCCGCAGGCGTCGCTTGGCTCGCACCTCAGGATGACGCTTCCTCCGTAGCCGTCATCCTGAGGTGCCGTAGCGTAGCGAAGGCCTCGAAGGACAACGGCGTGCCCAAATCTGAAACGTGAAGCAAGAAGAAATGACCAAGACCAGTGCCCCCGAAGACCGCATCCCCGTCATCGTCGGCGTCGGCGAGATCGTCGATCGCCCCAAGGAGATCAGCGACGGCCTCGAGCCGCTCGACCTGCTCGAGCAGGCGCTGCGGCGCGCGGAAGCAGATGCCGGCGCGAAGCTGCTCGGCGAGGTGCAATCGCTCGACGTCGTCAACTTCCTGAGCTGGCGTTATCGCGATCCGGAGAAGCTGTTGGCGCAGCGGCTCGGCATCACGCCTGCGCATTGCTATTACGGCCCTGTCGGCGGCGAGAGTCCGATCCGCTACATCCACGAAGCGGCCAAGCGTATCGCCCGCGGCGAATGCACCGTGGCCGCCATCTGCGGCGCCGAGGCGCAGTCGACTGCGACCAAAGCCGAACGCGCGGGCGCGAAGCTGCCATGGACGCCGTTCGCCCATGACGTCGAGGAGCCCAAGCGCGGCGCGGCGTTCCAGAAACCGCTGGCGGTGAAGCTCGGCGTGTTCCGGCCCGTCACGGTCTATCCCTTCTACGAGGCCGCCTCCTCCGCGCATTGGGGCCAGACGCCGCGCGAGGCGATGGCGGAATCCGGCACGCTGTGGTCGCGTTATTCGGAAGCCGCCGCGCAAAATCCCAATGCCTGGCTGAAGCGGCGCTATACGCCTGAAGAGATCACGACGGCGACCACGGACAATCGTTTGATCGCATGGCCCTACAGCAAGCTCATGGTCGCCAACCCGAGCGTCAACATGGGCGGCGCGCTGCTGCTCACCAGCCTCGCCAAGGCGCGCGCGGCGGGTATCGCGGAGGACAGTCTGGTTTATCCGCTCGGCGGCGCCTCGGCGGAAGAACCGCGCGACTATCTCTTGCGCGACCAGTTCTACGAGAGCCATCCGCAGAATGCGGTGCTCAAGGCCGTGATGGATCTCGCCGGCGGCGACGGCAAGAGATTCGACGCGATCGAGCTCTATAGCTGCTTCCCCTGCGTGCCCAAGATGGCGCGGCGGACGCTTGGGCTTGGTGCCGACGTGCAGCCGACCGTGACCGGCGGCCTCACCTTCTTCGGCGCGCCGCTCAACACCTACATGACGCATGCGGCCTGCGCGATGGTGCGGCGTGTGCGCGACGGCGCCAAGCTCGGCCTGCTCTACGGCCAGGGCGGCTTCGTCACCAAGCATCACGCGCTGGTGGTGTCGAAGACGCCGCCGCGCGAAGCGCTGGCGCAGGAGACCAGTGTGCAGGCAGAGGCCGACCGCAACAAGCGCGCGGTGCCGGAGTTCGTGACGGAGGCAAACGGCAAGGGCAAGGTCGAGAGCTTCACGGTGCTCTATGGCCGTGGCGGCGACGTCGAGCACGGTGTGGTGATGCTACGGACTGACGATGACCGGCGCACGCTGGCGCGGATCCCGGCGAGCGATAGCGCGACGCTGGCGCATCTCTTGAATATGGAGAGGACGCCGGTCGGCTCGCTCGGCGAGATCGCGGTGGCCGCGGACGGCGTGCCGGAGTGGCGGGTGGCTTGATTTCGTGTCCCGGACGCAGTGTGGCGCGAAGTGCCGCTCCGCAATCACTCTCGTAGGGTGGGCAAAGCGAAGCGTGCCCACCGTCTCCATGTGATGGAGAAATTTCGTGGAGAAATTTCGTGGGCACGGCGCAAGAGCGTCTTTGCCCACCCTACGGCACCACTACGAGAACGCCCTAGCCCTTCGGCGCCTGCTTCTCCGACGCGGTCGCCGGCTTGGCCTTGGCGCCGACCACGCGCACCGCATCGCCGTCGGAGAGGCCGTCCG